>NZ_JBBEUE010000001.1:0-295197 GCF_037402435.1 Acinetobacter sp. NS-4
GGCTGCTGTTGAAGCAGCTGCGTCACAAGGCGATGCTGGCATCTCTAAATTCGTTTCAGAAGAAATCGTTAAATCTGAACGTCCGGAATTAACCGCTGCACGCATCGTTGTTTCTGGTGGTCGTGGTGTGGGTTCAGGTGAAAACTATCACACTGTGCTTGATCCATTGGCTGATAAACTTGGTGCTGCGCAAGGTGCTTCACGTGCTGCAGTGGATGCTGGCTTCGTTCCTAACGACATGCAAGTGGGTCAAACGGGTAAAATCGTTGCGCCTGACCTGTACATCGCTGTAGGTATTTCTGGTGCGATCCAGCACTTGGCTGGTATGAAAGAATCTAAAGTGATCGTTGCGATCAACAAAGATGAAGAAGCGCCAATCAATGCAGTAGCTGACTACTGGTTAGTTGGTGACTTGAACACTGTAGTTCCGGAATTGGTTTCTAAAATCTAATTTCTGAACCCTGTTCGAAAAAAAAAACGCTCTTGCGCAAGCAGTTAAAGCAACGCTTTACTGCTTTGCTCAGGAGCGTTTTTTTATGCCTGGATGTTTGTAGCTCATTTATTTTTAGGGGGTGAATGTGGCCATTCTGACTCAAGAGATAGCATTTCAGGGGCAGCAAACAAATGTACATCTTTTATGGTTGTACAAGGTGATTCAGGTTTAATGCATTTGGACAGCTATGGTGGGACAGATTTAATCGATTTATATTTTTTTAAAGTCGAAAACCCAATTTTAACTGAATAAATAGCTTGAGAATTTAGGGTTAAAATTGGCCGTTGAACTCTAAATAAAATGAACTAAATCACATAAAATTCCGACAAATGAAAGTGCTGAAAAAATAAACGATAAATTATAGAAAATTAACAGGATTAACATACGTGATATGGCACAAAAACCACAGAATTTATGCTATAATTTACGGCTGTATTTAGACTTTAACTCAGCTTATTTTGAGTTAATTTTTTGCTAGATTGATTATATAAAACGAACAGTTTTAGCAATAGCTGTTTGTAATAAGGAGTATGCATGAGCGTATCGGAAATCCGACCGATTGCCATTGAGGATGAACTCAAAAGCTCATATCTCGACTATGCCATGAGCGTTATTGTTTCTCGTGCATTACCTGACGTGAGAGATGGCTTAAAGCCTGTTCATCGTCGTGTGCTTTTCGCTATGCACGAATTGGGCAACGACTACAATAAAGCATACAAAAAGTCAGCCCGTGTAGTCGGTGACGTGATCGGTAAATATCACCCGCATGGTGACTCTGCTGTGTATGAAACCATTGTTCGTATGGCTCAAGATTTTAGCTTGCGTTATCAATTGGTGGATGGTCAAGGTAACTTCGGTTCTGTCGATGGTGATAGCGCAGCAGCAATGCGTTATACCGAAGTCCGTATGCGTAAGCTCACCCATGAACTTTTGGCTGATCTGGAAAAAGACACAGTCGAGTGGGAAGACAACTACGACGGTTCTGAACGCATTCCACAAGTCATGCCTACACGTGTCCCTAACTTGCTGATTAACGGTGTAACCGGTATTGCAGTCGGTATGGCAACCAATATGGCACCGCATAACATGACTGAAGTTGTGAATGCATGTCTGGCTTATGCAAATAATCCCAATATCAGCATTGAAGGGTTGATGGAGCACATCTCTGGTCCAGATTTCCCTACCGGCGGTATTATTTATGGTAAATCAGGAATTGTAGATGCTTACCGTACCGGTAAAGGCCGTCTGCATATCCGTGGTAAATACCATATTGAAGAAGACCCGAAAAACGGCCGTAATACCATCGTATTCACAGAAATTCCTTATCAGGTCAATAAAGCAAAAACCATTGAGCGTATTGCCGAGTTGGTAAAAGAGAAAAAACTGGAAGGTATTTCTGAACTTCGTGATGAGTCTGACAAAGACGGCATGCGTATTGCAATTGACCTGAAGCGTGGTGAAAACGCTGAAGTGATTGTCAACAACCTGTTCTTGAATACCCAGTTAGAGAATTCATTCAGCATCAACATGGTCTGTCTGGACAACGGCCAGCCGAAGTTGATGAACCTGAAAGACATCATTGCTGCGTTTATTCGTCACCGTCAAGAAGTGGTAACCCGTCGTACCATGTTCGAACTGCGCAAAGCGCGTGAACGTGGTCATATCTTGGAAGGTTTGACTGTCGCACTTGCCAACATTGATGCCATCATTGAAACCATCAAGACTTCTGCCAACCCGGGTGAAGCGCGTGAGCGTTTACAGGCGGGTGAGTGGGCTGCGGGTGGCGTTGTTGCGTTGTTGGAAAAAGCAGGTTCGGTTTCTGTACGTCCAGACGAGATTGAAGGTGAAGATCCAAGCCGTCCGTTTGGTTTAGATGGCAATGTTTACCGTTTATCTCCAGCACAGGTTGGTGCAATTCTTGAATTGCGTTTACACCGTTTAACCGGTCTTGAACAAGACAAGTTACATGCTGAATATTCTGAAATCTTGGGTCAAATTGCTGAACTTACTGCAATTTTAAATGACTTCAATTTGTTGATGAATGTTATTCGTGAAGAGCTAGCCTTGATTCTGCAACAGTATGGCGATGCACGTCGTACCGCAATTGTTGAATCACGCATTGACTTCTCGCGTGAAGATCTGATTCCAGAAGAACAAGTCGTATTGACGGTTTCTAAAACAGGTTATGCGAAAACCCAGCCACTTTCTGACTACGCTGCACAGCGTCGCGGTGGTCGTGGTAAGTCTGCAACTTCAATGAAAGAAGATGATTATATCCAGCATCTGATCGTGACATCGAACCACGCAACGGTTCTATGCTTCACCGATGTCGGTAAAGTATATCGTCTGAAAGTATTTGAAGTACCGCAAGCATCACGTGGTGCAAAAGGTCGCCCAATGGTGAACCTGTTGCCGCTTGACGCAAACGAAACTATTACAGCGATTCTTCCGGTCATTGATGCACCGAAGAAATTTAAAGATCGTCTGGTGGATTTCAAGGCATTTGTGAAAGCCAATGCTGCGAAACTGCAAGAAAATGAAATCATCAATTCTCATTATGTTGAACTGGAAGCAGCGCTTGCTGAACTGGAAGATGGTGCAGATGACCTGTCGGACGCATTACGTATTCAGTTGAAACAGCTTGGTTTAGAGTTGTCGAGCACTGATCTGGATGATGACATCATCAATGACTTTGCACAGCAAGCTGAAGCAGTGCGTAAAAACTTCTATGTGTTTATGGCGACTGAATACGGTACGATTAAACGTGTAGAGCTTGAACAGTTCTCGAATGTGCGTTCAAACGGTTTACGTGCGATTGAATTGAATGGCGACGATACCTTGATTGGTGTGGCCATTACCGATGGCGAACAGCAAATCATGTTGTTCTCGAACGAAGGTAAAGCAATTCGTTTCGCAGAAACTGATGTCCGTTCAATGGGCCGTTCAGCGAAGGGTGTACGCGGTATGCGCGTGACCATTGGTGCAGCCGCACAACTGGAAGAAAACGACGAAGCTGATGTAGAGACTGATGATGAAGATGCTTCAGATTCAGCATTGATCAGCCGTATCGTTTCGTTGGTGGTTGTACCGGAAACTGGCGAAGTGTTATGTGCATGTGCCAACGGTTACGGTAAACGTACCCCGGTGGGCGAATTCCCGACCAAAAAACGTGGTGGTAAAGGTGTGATTGCAATTAAAACATCTGAACGTAACGGTGAATTGGTCGGTGCAGTCTCCATTGATGAAAGCAAAGAGCTGATGTTGATTTCTGATGGTGGTACGATGGTTCGTACCCGTGCTTCAGAAGTTGCTACCACAGGTCGTAATGCACAAGGTGTTCGCTTAATCCGTCTAGGTAACGAAGAGCTGCTCGTAGGTGTTGTTTCTGTTGAAGCTGTAGAAGAAGATGAGTTTATTGAAGCAGTGGAAGGCGAAGAAGTAGTTGCCTCTGAAACTTTAATTGATTCTGAAACTTTAATTGATTCTGAAACTTTGGTGGATGATGAAACTATTGCTGATGAAGCTGACACTGAATCAGATTTAAGAGATTCTGATGACTAAGTTTTGATATTAAAAAGAAGGGCGCTTAGGCGCTCTTTTTTTGTTTGTAATATATTGAAATAATTGATTAATTAGTAAGCGACATGTAGTGTCGCTAACCTATTGTGCTTCTCTATAAATTTAATAAAAATAATCACTTATTGTTTCTTATTAAAGAGTTTATATGAACGAAAATTTAGAGTACAAATTAATTCAAACTTGGGAGGAAATTAGTAATAGAGAAGCATTTCAAGAAAAGCTTGATATAAAAAAAGTGAAGATGCAAAAGGAAAAATGCAGCTCATAATTGCTCAATATCAATTGAAAGAAAAAGTAATATGTGGAATTAGTAGTTGTTGTACACCTCATAATTATGGCTATTTAGTAAGGTTAGAGGATGGAAATGAAATTATTATTGGAAATGTATGTGGGAAAAAATACTTTGGTGTTGAATTCACAAATCAGAAAAAAATAATTGATGTAAAAAGAGTTGAGTTTGAGAATTTTCAAAGACTAGAAGAAACCTATAAGAATTTGGCAGAAATGAAACAGAAGTATGAATCTGTAGTATTCGGTTACAACAGAAAATCATTTCATGTATTAAATAGAGAGATTCCAAAACTACTAGAGCATAACGAAGATATTAGTTATTGGATGATGAAGTTGTTAAAAAATGAATTAGGTACAAATGGAGAGATTTATGAAACTATATATAAAACCCAAAATGAAATAGATCTAGAAAAAGAGATCAAGGCAAATGGAGCTAATAATTATAATGGACATCATTATATAAGCCCCACAAAACAAATTATTGTTGATACGCTTGATGGTTATGATGTAGTAGCTAATTGGTACAAGTCTAGAGAGCTTTATCAGTATTTTGATCAAATTCTTAAGTTAATCAAACATCCAAACGAAATAGCAAATGCAAAAGAAGTCAAAAAAATTATTCGTGAGTTGCGTGGATATGATCAGAATATAATAGAGTTCAATGACTTTTGTAAGCGTGCTGATATCTTATTAAAGAAAGATAATTTACTAAAATTACTTCGAATCTTTAATGATCCTGATCATAAAGCTCAATTGCAAAAATGGGCTAATAAATTTTAGTGAATTGAATTTATAAATCAAAAAAGGAAGCCGAAGCTTCCTTTTTTGATTTTATAGATTATGCAGCTTCTTTCATTTCAATTTGATAATCTTTTTGCTTTTCAGCATCGAACTGGCCTTCCCATTTACTGATCACAAGCACAGCCAACGAGTTACCAATCACATTCAATACAGTACGTGCCATATCTAAAATACGGTCAATACCGGCAATAAATGCTAAACCTTCAAGCGGAATACCCACACTACCCAAAGTTGCCAACAGCACAACAAAAGACACGCCAGGAACGCCGGCAATACCTTTAGAAGTAATCATTAGGGTTAACACCAGAATGACTTGCTGGGTGATGCTCAAATCAATACCGTAAAGCTGTGCAATAAAGATGGCTGCAATACTTTGATATAAAGTCGAACCATCCAGGTTAAACGAATAACCGATTGGAATCACAAAACTGGTAATGGATTTAGGTGCACCATAAGCTTCCATTTTTTCCATAATACGCGGTAATACGGTTTCAGAGCTGGCGGTTGAATATGACAGAATCAGTTCATCTTTTAGAATTTTAATAATTTCCCAAATACTGAAACCACAGAATTTAGCAACCAGTCCTAAAATGACAAAGATGAAGAAGAAAATAGCACCATAAACCAAAACGGCCAACTTCACTAATGGAAGAAGCGAGCTAAAACCAAAGTTCGCAACGGTTACCGCAATCAGGCCAAATACACCAAAAGGTGCAAAAAGCATAATCATGTGCGTTACTTTGAACATGGTTTCAGAAACAGCATGCAATACATCAATGAGCGGTTTTCGGGTTTCTTTAGCTAAAGAGCCTAAACCTACACCAAAAATCACCGAGAAGAAGATGATTGGCAACATATGCCCATCAGTCAGTGATCCAAAAATATTGGAAGGGATCAAAGATAAAATGGTATTCACCAGACCATGAGAATGGCTACTCACTTCCTGTGTGGTTTGCTGATATTGAGAAATGTCAGTTTGCGTCAAACTCGACATATCAATACCGGCGCCCGGCTGGAACACATTGGCTGCAACCAGACCGACCAGAATGGCAACGGTGGTGATGACTTCAAAATAAACAATGGTTTTGAAACCGAGTTTACCCACATTTTGACCATGACTTGCATTGGCAATACCCAAAATAAGCATTGAAACGACAAGCGGAATAACGATCATCTTAATCAAATTAATAAAGATTGAACCCAAAGGACTCAGCAGATTATTAATCAGAGTTTCACGATATTCGGGAGAATAATGTAGAAAAGAGCCTACAAGCACACCTAAAATGAGCGCAATGACGATTTGCCAAGCAAGACTAATCTTAATCTTTTTCATGCTAAGCCCTTAAAATCAAATTTTTAATAAAAAAAGCTGCTATAACACTGTCGATATCACATCGGCATGTTACGGGGAGCGTGGGAATGAATCATATAAAAAATATTCATGAAATATGAACTGGGGGCTATTTTGCATCGATTAGTATATTCAATCTAACTTTTTTCTTCATAATTGATTTGAATGGTTAAAAAAAAACCAGTTTTAGTTTAAATAATAATCAAATTGTAAAGTTTTATTTAATAATCTTATAATGTCATACTTAAAAGATTATTTTTGAGCAGCTCTGGTCAGACGGAAATATCCCCATACCAGACAGATTCCGGCAAAAGTCACCAGATAAATCATTTTCGGAATGACCAGCTGGGTAGGCACGCCCATTTGGTTCAATTGAATAAACATCTGTATGCCTTGGGTGGAAGGCAAAATATTTCCCAACCATTGCATCCACTCAGGCATGGCTGCGTGTGGCCATGCTGTCCCTGATAGTAAAAATAGCGGAATGGAAGTAAAAACAATCACATGTCCTGCGCGTTCCGGCATATCCAGAAAAGATGCAATCATCAAGCTCAAGCCAATCACGCAACTTACAAATATAGGCACAGCAATCAACATACCGATGAAGTTGCCACCACGCGGATAATCATTCAGCCAAAAGGTAAATCCAAACAGGTATAAACAGCCCAGGAAGCCGATAGTCAAAATGGCACTGAATAATGCCCAGAATTCGGTTTGACTCGGTGTCCAGTTCTTTTCACGATAGCCTGCAATCAACATGCACAGGCCCAATAAGATGGTCTGATGGATAATCAGCGGTGCAACGGCAGGGAAAATATAACTGCCATAACCAGACAGAGTGTTGAATAAAGGAATTTGATGAACGGAAAGCGCAGGGGAGAAATGCGAAATATTGCCAAATTTCTGCGCCTGTTCGGCAAGCGCATGCTCAATAGAGGTCGCTAGACCCAAACCGATCTTTTGGGTTTTTAAAAAATTGGCCGCACTTAAATATAAACCGATGCCGCCCACTTCACCACGACGGATACTGCCGGATAAATTGTTCGGCAACAATAAAATAGCATCGGCCTGTTGCAGCTTGATCATCTGTTCCGCTTCGGCAAAATTACCTGTGACTGCCTTAATTTGTACATTCGGGCTTTTAGCCACTTCGCCAATAATGCTGGATGTCATCAGGCTTTGTTCTTCATCCACAATGATAATCGGCAAGGATTCGGCATGTTCTGCCTTGTAAGCTGTTGGATAGAAGAAACTATATACAAATACCGAGAGCACCAAAGTAGTCAAGATCGAGCTATTGGCGGCAATATCTTTAAAGGTTTTAAAATAAAAGTGTAGAAAGTTTTTGAGAGTTTTCATGCCTGTACTCCTTTTACATACTTTTTAAGAAAGAGATAGGCTGTACCCAGATAAAACAGGCAATAAACGGCTAAAACTGCAAGCGGTAGCATTGAAATGGATACGGGGCTACCTACCACCCATTGCTCCGTTTGTAACTTGGCATAAGGGGTATAGGGAATAATATTGGACCAAAATTGGGTGAATAAGGGTGCATTGTTCAGCGGTAAAGTCACGCCGGCAAAACTTAAAGAAGATCCGCCATAGACGGCAATAAAACCAAAACTTTTAGCCAGATTATGTGTGGCCAAAACCACGGTACTGCTGATAAAGGCATATGCGCTATAGAGAAGAAATTGTCCTAATAAAATAGGCCAGAGTTGTCCCTCTACAAACCAGCCACGAAATTCAATGAGCCAGAACATCCATAACCAGGTCCAGAAACTGAAAATCAGCACATAGGTCATATTCTTGGAAAGTAGGGCAAGCCATAAATTTTGACCATCGAGCCATGTTTTTGTCGTACCAAATTTCAATTCCTGTCCCACGGCAAAGGCCACGCAGCAACACAGTAATAGATGCAAAATCGCTGGAATCATGTACGGTTCTAAATAAAATTCATAACTTAAGCCCGGATTGAACAGTGGCGAAATTTTGACATTCGGCGTAGGTGCATTCAGATAAGGGATCTGGTTTTGCAAATAACTGTGTCCAGTAAAGTCGGCCAGTGCCTGCAAGGTGCTGAACAGCATGGCTGAAGAAATGCTATTGCCGACACTAAAATAACTTTGGTTATAGGCAATACTGATCTGGGCATCGTTGGTTTGTACCAGCCGTTGTTCTGCACCTTCGGGAATACTGATATAACCCCAAATTTTATTTTGATTCAGTAACTGTTCAACCTCATCCTGACTGCTGGAAATGCTGTTGATACTCAGGCTGTGATTCAGGTCGGCATGATGGACAATCGTCCGGCTCAGTTCACTGTGGTCCTGGTCAATAATAGCAATTGGCAGATGGCTGGGTTTGCCTTGGGCAAACATACTGGCGAACAGCACAATCATCAATGCCGGGGCAAGTGTGACCATACACAAGTCCCACTTATGCTTGAGCAAATAGCCAAGTTCACGCAGTATGCCATGCAGCATGATCAAGACTCTTTGATTTTAAACAGCACGCTCATGCCGACTTTTAAATCTGCAATCGGCTGGGCTGGAGTAAGCTGAATCTTGAAACTGCGAATATCATAACCACCAGTTTGACGCGTGGTTTTAATGGTGGCGAATTCACCTTCGGCATCAATCTTTTTGATCTTGAACAGGGCCTTTTTGTTCAATGCAGGAATAAAACCTTCAATCGATTTGGCCTGATAGACCTGTGCATACTGATCTTCACGAATATTTAGGCTGACCCAAAGATCATCATCCTGAAGCATACTGACCACAGGCACGCCCATAGCCACCAGTTCGGACACCTTGCCATAGGTTTTAGACACTGTGCCGTTGATCGGGGAAACCAGTTTGGTTTCGGCTTGCAGTGCATTGGCCTCTGCAACGGCGGCTTTGGCAATTTCCACCTGTGCATTTGCGGAGGACTTTTGTTCTGCTGTGCTGCCACGTTTGGCACGTGCATATTGCTGATAAGAAGCTTCGGTCATTTGCGCGGCAGATTGTGCGGCTGCATGCAGTTCATCACGGCGTTGACGTGAAATAACTCCTTCCTTAAACAGGTTGGCACCACGCTGATAGGTGGTTTGGGCTAAATCCTGCTGGACTTTCAGGCTTTGCCAGTTGGCATATAAACTGTCGATATTTTCCTGTTGTGAACCGCGGTCAGCTGTAGATTGCAACGCTTGAGCAGATTGCAGGCTGGCCAGAGCCTGTTGTTTTTTAGCTTCCACTTCCGGACTAAACAAGCGGACCAGTTGCTGGCCTTTAAGCACTTTCTGACCATCATGGATATACATTTCTTCAATGCGGCTCGGTACTTTGGTACTGATATGAATAGTTTCTGCTTCAACACGTCCTTGCAGCTCAACTTCCTTGGGCTGATAGCTTTTCCATAACCCAAATCCAATTAGGCCTAGAAGCAAGATCAGTATGATCAAGCCTGTAACTTTAATCAAGGCTGAGCATTTTGAATTTAAGGGCGTATCTTCAGGAGTTGGGGCTTGTTCTGAATAACTGAAAAATGCTGAATCTGTATGATTTGGCTGTTCTTGAGACTGCTCTACAGTATTCAATTCATTTTGCTGAGCTGAGGGATTGCTAGCAGCCTCTTCTGATGAGGTCTTTTCTGTATCTTGATCAGCTTTGTTTTGATCTTGAGTCATGTGGTTCCCCATCAAAAATTAACGAATATAACTGGTATTAGACTGACTGATGTAATTCTGGAATTGGTCAATCGAACCGTGGCTTTGTAATAAAGTGGCTAGAGACATGACATATTTATAGGCATTTAGCGCCATCTCACTTTTTAAAGCATTCAAGCTATTTTGTGCATCAATCACCTGGGTTGCCGTTCCCATATCTTCCTTAAAGGATAAAGTCTGAATACGCAAATTTTCCTGGGCAGCCTGGACATTTTGTTGCAGCAGTTGGTGGCTTTGCTGCGCAGCCGAAAGCTCATTGTAAGAGGTGTAAATAATATTTTCGACTTCCTGCTTGGTGCGCTCGGTTAACAGTTGCGATGCATAGCGTTGCAGTTCTGCAGCCTGAACATTTTTGTTTTTATCTATGCCGGAAAATAGGTTATAGCGTG
The DNA here is from genome assembly GCF_037402435.1 of Acinetobacter sp. NS-4. Lineage (NCBI taxonomy): Bacteria > Pseudomonadati > Pseudomonadota > Gammaproteobacteria > Moraxellales > Moraxellaceae > Acinetobacter > Acinetobacter sp. NS-4. The sequence goes on from NZ_JBBEUE010000001.1 coordinate 10,614, forward strand.
CAACTACACCGACAATCCAGTTTTGCTTTTCATCTAGGCTGTATTCTCCAAAGGCAAACAGGTTGGGTTTTTTCGCTGCGCTTTGAGCTTTAACATTGGCATTGGCCAATTGGGTATCCATCTGCATTTTCTGGATCAGTGCAGATTGCTCCGGATAGCTTTTTAACAGCGCATTCAGGTTCTGATTTTGGCTGGAATTGACAAATAGGGGCGTGCTCAGTTCGGTAATCTGACTTTGCTGTAACAGGTTATTCAGCTGAAACAGGCTTGATCTTAAATTGGCTGCTGCATTTTGCGTACTACGTTCGGCATTGTTCTTTGCAACTTCAAACTGCATGCGCTGACCTTTGCTGATGAATCCCTGGCGTTCCAGTTTTAAGGCATTACCGTAATGGGTTTGCATGGCATTGAAATTGGACTGACTGGAGGCCAAAAGTTGCTTCTGCAATTGGGCATTAAAATAAGCCTGAATCAGTTCAAAGCGTTGTGTATCTTGCTGTTGCTTGCTATTCAATTGACTGCGCTGTGCCTTAATATCAGCCATTTCCTTGGCACTTGAGGTCAGGCCGCCGGTATATAAAGGCATTAATACTGAAACGGTAGGACGGATTACTTGATCTTCCAGTACTACATTGGCCGAGTCGGGAAATAAACCCATACCGCTATGAATGGTTTGATTAAGTCCTTGTTTTAAAGGATCAGAAATATTGGAAGGAAGGTTTTCTTGATTAATACGATCGTTGATGCCTTGAGAAAGCGTTTGTTCCAAATTGTTTTTAAAAGAATCCAGAGGAATATCGACTTCATTATGAAAGGCATAGGCACGCATATTTAAATCGACCCGGGGTAGACCTAAACCCTTGACCGCTTCAGCTTGTAATTGTGCGGATTGTTGTAAAGCCTGATTGGCCTGTGTGGTGTAAGAGTCTTTCAACAGGCTCTGTTCGGCCTGCACATAACTGATGCTTTCAGCAAAAACCTGCGCTGGGCCAAGCAGGCTGGCCGTACACACTCCAAGACGAAAACCATGTTGTATGAGGAGTGCAATTTTCTTGGCTTGTGCAGGTACATGCAGTGACATTGCTCAGATTCTCAATTTCTTTGTAACAATTATATTGCATAGATTGAATTGTATGTCTAATCAATAAGTTGTTGTATTGTTTAATATGCATTTGTATATCAATCACGTGATTAGATTTTTATTACCGCCTATTGTGGGAGCAATTTTGAAAAGATTAGAAATAAGATGCAGTTGCACCTTTAAGCCTACTGGCAGGGAATGCAAAAGGACTTATTAAAACCAATCTTTATTGAGATTTTGATTTTAAATGTCCGACAGCATTGAAATATTTTCAGGATAATTTACTGCAAGTACCGGCTATCTGTGGTTAAATGCCATCATTTTATTGTGTTTCACTCTGAAAGGAAAAATCATGCGCGCGTACAATTTCTGTGCTGGCCCTGCTGCATTACCGACTGCCGTTTTAGAAAAAGCTCAAGCTGAATTGCTCGATTGGCATGGCAAGGGTCTTTCGATCATGGAAATGAGTCACCGTAGCAGTGACTATGTGGCTGTGGCAGAAAAAGCAGAAGCAGATTTGCGCAAATTGATGAACATCCCTGAGAACTACAAAGTATTGTTCTTGCAAGGTGGTGCTTCATTACAATTCTCTGCCATTCCTTTGAACCTGTTGGGTAAAAACAACAAGGCTGATTATATTCATACCGGAATCTGGTCTGAAAAAGCGTTAAAAGAAGCACAACGTTATGGCGACATCAATGTTGTAGAAGCGGGTACAAGCATTAATGGTAAATTGGCGATTACTGAGCAAAGCACCTGGAACTTGTCTGACGATGCTGCTTATGTACATTATGCAGATAACGAAACCATCGGTGGCCTTCAGTTTGCAGGCATTCCTGAAGTGAACGCACCACTTGTATCTGATTTATCTTCAAGCATTCTTTCAGCACCAATTGATGTGTCTAAATTTGGTTTAATTTATGCCGGCGCTCAAAAGAATATTGGTCCTGCTGGCTTAACTTTAGTGATTGTGCGTGAAGACTTGCTTGATCAAGCGAAACCTGAAATTCCAAGCATTTTGAAATATTCTGCGCAAGCGAAGAATGATTCAATGGTGAATACGCCATCAACTTATGCTTGGTACTTGTCTGGTCTGGTATTTGAATGGTTACTTGAAAATGGTGGCGTGGATGCCATTCACAAAGTAAATCTTGAAAAAGCAAAATTACTTTATGGTTATATCGACTCTAGCGATTTCTATGCTAACCCGATTGCTGAACAAAACCGTTCAATCATGAATGTGCCATTTACCTTGGCCAATGCTGACTTGGATAAATTGTTCCTGAAAGAAGCTGAGCAAAACCATTTGCTTAACTTGGCAGGTCACCGTTCAGTGGGTGGTATGCGTGCAAGTATTTACAATGCTGTACCATTAGAAGGTGTACAGGCATTGGTGAACTTTATGGATGACTTTGCAAAACGCAACGGTTAAAGCCTTAAAGCTAAAAAGCCCATCACATGATGGGCTTTTTTATGTATTGAATAAATGTGCGGGTATTAAGATGAGCTTTGAAACAGGATTAAAGAATAAAGTGATGCAAAATATAGGCAGACATAAACATGCCCAGTACAAAAAACAGGCATGAGACAGTGTCTAATTCAAAGCTTTTACTCAGGTGATGCTCAACTGAGGGTATATTTTCTTCTTGCACGATTTTCATGGAAATTCTATTCCGATTTATTTATCGTTAATTTATATGGATAGTTTTTATTTTTATCATAAAAAATTGATTAAATAAAGTACTAAATAAAAATATGTAATTAAAATATTGAGTTTATCCGCTGGAATATCCGAGGTTTTGCCAGATTGTTGTCACTGCAAGCTTGTTGTGGAGAAAAGACTTAAAAAGTGTTCATAAAAATATAATAGCTGTAGTAGTTAGTTAAAATAAAATTTTGAATTTAAAATTGTGGATAAGTTATTTTAACTTGAATTTAAAATCGTTAAATATAATGTGTATCTGTGGATAAAATTTAATCAATTTGTGAGTAGAGATAATAAAATTTAGACTTCTTTTATAAATTCCTTTTATTTATCCCAGAGGGAGAAAAATAAAGAGGGGATGAATAATGATGAAAGAAGAGTATTAAAGAAATAAAAAAAGCAGTACCATAACCTGAGAGGATAATCCTGTTGTGGTGCTGCTATGGTTAGAAGATTTATTTTTTAGCGTAAATATTCACTTGAATCCATAAATTGCCTCGAATAAATTGACCAATCTGAAAGTCTTTATTCGCTTCATTCTTGGTTGCAATACGAATCAAGGTGGCTTCCTGATTTTCATCATGAATCAAGGCAACGTCATAAAGCGTATATTCCTGCTGCATAAATGACATGGAGGTTTTACCGACAATATTGCCTTGGAACCAGGCTTCATCTTCCTGCCCCATATTTTCACCATACAGATAGGCCACCATTCTGGAAAAATCGACGGTGACCGGTTCTTTGTCATCCTCCGATTTGGGTTCCCAGGCATCAATCTGTTCTTGTAAATTGGCAGGTGCCACGCCGTTATTGGCGGCAAGAATGTCATTCAAGGCACGGTGATGTTTAATGGATGCCGGATCATCCACCACCAGTTGCTCATGGTCGGAAACAGCTTCCAGTTCATAGGCCCAGGCATTGAGCTGTGCAAGATAAGGTTGATCTTTTTCATAATGGTCATGATTGACGCTATACAGCGTATCGAAGGCGTACACAATGGTATTGGCCCCCAAGTTTAGGCGCAGTACCGCCTGGGTGTTGGATTTACACGTAATAATCCGTTCAATGGTGGCATTTACTTTGTAGGGACTTTCAAAACTTGGAAAGGCTGTTTTGACCGCTTGGGGTTTGTTGTTTTCAACGGCAATGACCTGGGTCATTTGCACGGTTGCCTGTTTAGGCCCCTGAATAAGCCAGGCGGATGCGTCCATTTCGCATTCTTCTTTACATAAACCCATTGGCATCACTGGTGCATCAAGTGCCAGGCCTAACCACTTGGGCACATCGGTACATGGGTGATCTGTGAGCAGATTCCAATGTTCGACATGACTGCCAAAGTTCTGGTCTTCAATGGTGATCAGTTCTGGTCTATTTTGATTTTTCATATTCACAATTGATGTTGGGCTGTATTTATCTATTAAATCGAGGGTTATTGTTAAATTTCAAGTCAAGGGACTAAATTTAACCATTAAAGTCGTTAAAATAGAGTCAAAATCCTGTATCTGGATGCGATGAAGCCTGCAAATGTGTCATGGAAAGCATGACCATGTGAATTAAATCTAAAAACAGCAAATGAGCTGAATCAATTTAGCCATCCTCCTGTCGTATGGAATTTGCTAAACTACAGGCTATTCTTTTTTGACTATGGATGTGGTGTGCTGCCATTTAAACTTTGGGTCGATGCCGATGCATTGCCTAAAATCCTGCGTGAGGTGATCATTCGCGCTTCTGACCGTTATCAGCTGGAAGTCACTTTTGTCGCCAATCAAAATGTGGGTATTACCCCGTCAGTACGGATTAATTCCATTCAGGTGATGAGTGGCGCAGATGCTGCGGATAAAGAAATTATCGAGCGCATGAAAGAGCATGATATCGTCATGACCCAGGATATTCCCTTGGCTGCTCAAGTGATTGAAAAAGGGGGAATTGCCATTCATCCTCGTGGTGAAATCTATACCACTGCCAATGTAAAAGCACGTCTGCATTTACGTGATTTCATGGATTCTTTACGCGGAGCAGGTGTCAATACGGGTGGTCCACCCCCGATTTCTGAACGGGACAAGCGCGAATTTTCCAGTTCACTGGATCAAACCATCCAGAAACAGAAACGTAAAACTGCACTGTAATTTGAGTCCGTCATGCCGTCAAAAAGCAACATCATGTCCACATATGCCTTATTGGTGTTTATTTGGGCTACCACGCCACTGGCAATTGTCTGGAGTGTTTCGGACATCCATAGTTTGTGGGCGTTGGCACTGCGCTTTTTCATTGCCTTGCCTTTAGCATTGGGCTTGTTGGTGGTACTGAAAATCAAGTTACCGACCAATGCCATTTCCTTGCATAGTTATGTCGCTGGTGCCTGTAGTTTTATTGGTTCGCAAATCTTTACTTATTTGGCCACGGCCTATTTAAGCTCAGGCATTATTGCCTTGATGTTCGGTTTGGCACCGATTATGACTGGATTAATCGGTCGTTTTGTTTTTAACATTCATCTGCAACGGGTGCAGTGGCTGGGGATGTGCATTGCGGTCTTCGGATTGGGTATTATCTGTCTGGGTGGCAGTGAGCATCATGTCCAGCCCATGGGCATAGGGCTAATGCTGATCAGTGTTTTTGTCTATTGCGCATCCATTTTCTGGGTCAAAAAAGTCAATGCACCGCTAAAACCCATGGCTCAGGCAACCGGATCGATTCTGGTCTCTAGTTTGTTCGCACTGTGTATGCTGCCGTTTATCTGGCAGCATGCGCCAGATCATATGCCTAATACCAAGGCATTAATCGGTTTGTTTTATGCGGTGATTATGGCTTCACTATTGGCGATGTTCTGTTATTTCAAACTGGTACAGAATATTAAGGCAACCACCTTATCGTTGACCACTGTATTGACGCCTATGTTGGCCATGCTGTTTGGAGCACTGCTGAATGATGAAAAATTATCGGTGATGGTTTTTGTCGGCGCGTTTATTTTGTTGTTCGGCCTGTTTGTTTATTTTTACCGTGATCTTAAGGCGAGCCAAAATCTCGCCACCAAGATCAAGTCTAATCCCTAAATTTTTTAATCTTTAGGTTTGCTTACCGTAATACATTCAGCAAGCTTTACCCGGTCTTGTGGGTGTAAGGTAATAAAATAAGCCCCGGTACGGAATTTACCGTTCTCTTCTGCACGGCTATAGACTACCTGAGCAGTCGCGGCAATATGGAAAAAATTCTCAGGGTGGCTGAGCGTGACATGAATATACGTTCCTTCCTGAATAGGGCGCTCGCTAAAGAAGCTGAAACCTGTTTCGGAAAAATTAACATGTTCCGGTATTGGTAACATGGATTGTACAATTGCATCGTACAAAGAGCCGGTAATAAGGTTTAATTTTTGATTGAATAAGGATAATATTCTAGCAATTTGTTGATCTTTTTCAGTTAATTGTTCTAATTCGTAGTTTACTGCGTGATCAAATTGATCTAATTCTGCGAGTAGTAGAAAATAGCGGGGCAGCACAAAGTTAGGATCATAAGGGTCATTAAGCGCGACATCATCAGAAATAATCTGATAATTAACTCGCAAGGCAGCATCTATACGCGACATAACGCGGCGTTCCATATTGGCGCTTTGATGCTGTAAATTTTCCATAATTATTCCTCGGACTAAATGGTATGTTTAAACCAATCTCGCTGTACATAGGGTTGAGATATACTCGCGCACGGCGTAGTAACCACTTTATTTCTTTTATTGCTCTGGTTTCTATGATCGGTCTCACCTTAGGTGTGGCTGTATTAATTACAGTCTTATCCGTAATGAATGGCTTTGACCGGGAACTGAAAAACCGTGTATTGGGAATGATACCTCAAGCTACTGTTTCTTCAACACAAATATTAACAAATTGGCCAGAACTTGCAAAAAAAGTTCAACAGCATGAGCATGTCAGGGGTGTAGCGCCCTTTACCCAACTGCAGGGAATGCTGACTGCGCAAGGGCAAGTCGCAGGAATCATGGTCACAGGGATCGAACCCGAATACGAAAAGAAAGTTTCGATTATCCAAAATCATATGGTTGCAGGCAGTATTGACAGTCTGAAAAAAGGTGAATTCGGCATTGTTTTAGGTAAACAAATGACCGATTCACTGGGTTTGGGATTAAACGACAATATTACTTTGGTGCTGCCTGAAGCAACGCCATCTCCTGCTGGGGTTGTGCCACGCTTTAAGCGCTTTAAAATTGTCGGTATTTTCAGTATCGGAGCGGAAGTGGATTCCATGATGGGCTATATCGCCCTGAATGATGCTTCAACTTTATTGCGCTTACCTGATGGTGCCCAAGGGGTACGTTTAAAACTGGATGATATTTTCCGAGCGCCTGAAGTGGCTGATGATATTGTTAAGGATCTGCCAAACAATTTCTATGCATCAAACTGGACCTATACCCACGGTAATCTATTCAGCGCCATCCAGATGGAAAAAGCCATGGTGAGCTTGCTACTGTTCCTGATTGTACTGGTGGCTGTATTTAATATTGTATCGTCACTGGTGATGGTCGTCACCGACAAGAAATCCGACATCGCGATTTTGCGTACCTTGGGTGCTTCACCTGCAACCATTACCCGAATTTTTATGGTACAGGGTACTATCATTGGCGTGATCGGTACGGTTTCAGGTGCCATTCTGGGGATTATTTTTGCTTCAAGTATTAGCAATGTAATTGGCTGGTTGAATACCGCATTTGGATGGAACCTGTTTGATGCTTATTTCATTAATTATTTGCCGTCTTATTTACGTTGGCAAGATGTGCTGGTGATTGTGAGCCTGTCTTTAGTTTTAAGTTTCCTTGCCACGATTTATCCGGCATTACGTGCTGCAAAAACTCAACCAGCAGAGGCCTTACGTTATGAGTAATATTGTCCTCGAAGCCAAAAATATCTCGAAAAGCTTTACCGATGGCAAAACCACGGTCGAGGTGATTAAAAACTTGTCTTTACAGGTTAAAGCGGGTGAGTTTGTTTCTATTGTCGGTTCGAGCGGTTCCGGTAAAAGTACCTTGCTGCATGTGTTGGGTGGGCTGGATGGTCCAACAGAAGGACAGGTGTTTTTAAACGGCAAGCGCTTTGATACGTTGGGTGAAGCTGAACGCGGTTATTTACGTAATCAGCATCTGGGTTTCGTCTATCAATTCCATCATTTGTTGCCTGAATTTACTGCACTGGAAAATGTGGCCATGCCGCTAATGCTTCGTGCAGGCACTAACTACAAGCAATCTAAGGAGCAGGCAGAATACCTGCTCAATCGGGTGGGATTGTCGCACCGTATGACCCATAAACCCGGTGAGCTGTCTGGTGGTGAACGCCAGCGTGTGGCATTGGCACGTGCTTTGGTCGCAAAGCCAGAACTGATGCTGGCCGATGAACCGACAGGTAATTTGGACCGTAAAACGGCAGTGAAAATTTTTGAACTGCTTAGTGAATTACGCAATGAATTCAATATGGCGATGCTGATTGTGACCCATGATGAACAGCTGGCGCAGACTGCCGATTCTATTTTGCATATGCAGGATGGTGTCTGGATTGATGATTAAGGGTTTGTTGATATTTCATAAATGGTTTGCGTTGTAAGCTCCAATTAAACAATGAGATGTATACAGCGTAAAAAATGAAATGCAAAGAAGGGCGTATGTTTAAATTGGATGATAAGGTTTAAGATAATCTTCGCTTTCAACCCTTCGGGACGCGAGTATTTTTTGATGCTATATCGTTGTGAACTACTCATTTAGAATGACTAAATTTCGTATTCCACGCCTTGTATCATCTAAAAAATACTCGTCGTCGCAAACATAGACGAAGTGTCAACCAACCCTAGACGCTGATCGATAAATTAAAAAATCAATTGAAGCTCACTTCGGTGGGCTTTAATATTGCACAAAATAAAAAAATTATAATAACAATGATTCAAATGATCTGTATCGGCTGGGTGCTGGGCATTGCAACAATGGGGGAAAACTTTTCCACTGTTGCAGTTATGGCTTGTTCCCAGTATTGCTCTGTTTATCCTGACTTTGCTGTTAAAGCTGACAGTGCTCAAACATGTCCAGCGCTTGTATTTTGAGTTTTTACAGTTTTGCATCGCCTTCTCTCTGGGCATAACACTAGGCTATCACTATGCTGAACTTCAATTAAATGAGCGCTTGCAGTTTCGGGAACAACAGACTGAAGCGGTGGAGGTGATTGGCTATATTAAAAACCTGAATGAATTAGGCGATCATTCAATACAACAAAAAATCCAGATACTGAATCGGCATACAGAAGTGGTGCAATGGCAGGCATTTTTAAAAAATGCGGCAGATGCAGATTCATCTACCGTACTTGAATTAGGTCAATATTATCGTTTACATGGCCAGATTCTGCCAGCGCACAGCTATGCAACTGAAGGTGCTTTTGATCAAGAGCAATGGTATATCCAGCAAAATATCATGTCTGGATTTAGAGTTTCTGCAATAGAAAAGCTGTCACAACAGCAAGTAGCTGCTTTGGGCTATGGTAGACATCTTAGGCAACAAGGTTCTGTTTCCAATCAGATTCAACTCTGGGTCGAACAACAGCGTTTAGCATTGCGCAATTTTATCAATCAGCAGCCGGTGCAGCATAAAGGTTTAATGCTGGCTTTATTGACCGGGGATAAAAGTTTACTTGACTCTGAAACAGAACAGTTATTTCAGCGTTTTGGCATGAGTCATTTACTGGCGATCTCTGGACCGCATGTGCTGATTTTTGCTGTACTACTGTGTTGGAGCCTGCATCAGTTAATCAGCCGATATCGGCCGCAGATTTATTTAAAATGGCCCAAGCAATATCTGCTGATCTGGCCTTTTTGCGCGAGTGTAGCACTGTACTGTGCATTTGTCAGTTTTGAAATTCCGGCGTTAAGAACGCTGTTTAGCTGTATATTGATCAGTCTATTTATCTTATTCAAACAAAAGGTTCGACCGCTTAATATTTTGCTGTTCAGTGTATCTATTTTATTAATTTTTGATCCCTTCAGTATTTTATCGGCCGCATTTTGGCTGTCTTATGGTGCATGCTTTGTATTGTTACGCATTTATCAAACCGTTCAGCAGCAAAGTGGTACGGATGAGCTAAAGAGCAGAATTCAAAGCATCAAAATGCAGCTGAAACTTTTGATTGAATCACAGTGGAAAATATTTCTGGCTTTATTTCCCTTGATGATGCTGTTTTTTAAGCAGATTGCATGGATTACGCCACTGAGTAATCTGTTTGCCATTCCCTGGATTGGTCTGGTGATTGTGCCTTTAGATCTGCTTGCAGCGCTGTGCTATTTCATTGCTGAACCTTTGGGCAGTCTGGTTTTTCAACTCAATGACCTGGGTCTTGCAGCTTTGCTGTGGTTATTGCAACTTCTAGACTGGCTGTTTGCTCCGACATTACAGCCCATTGCCATGAATTTTGCTGTGTGGCTCAGTCTATGTTTAGGCTTAATGATTCTGTTTTTACCGCGAGCCGTGTTGCCTAAAGCCTGGGCGGTATTGTGTTTTATTCCTTTGATTACCCTGGATGCCAGTAAAAATGAGTTTGAATTAAATGTATTGGATGTAGGGCAAGGACAAGCAATTTTTATCCGCGATCAAGATCAGACCCTGATGATTGACATGGGAGGCAACTATGATGAGGCTAAATTTAGTATCGGCAAGCAAATCATTTTGCCCTTTTTATCGGTGAAGGGCGTGGATCAATTGGATCAACTGATTTTGACCCATCTCGATCTGGATCATTATGGCGCTTATCAGTCGATTAAACACGACTTGGCGATCAAGCAGGTCTATTCCAATGAACAAATTGAAATCCCGAGTTCAAGCCGGTTTGATTATTGCCGGCAGGGCCTGCAATGGCATTGGAAAAACCATGTGGATATGACCGTGTTGTCACCCAAAGCCGAGAATTTGGCCTATGCCAAAGCTGAGAAAAATGAAATGTCCTGTGTGATTTATTTACAGGTGAAAAATGCCCAACCTTATCAGAATTTTTTACTGATGGCAGATGCCGGCTGGCAAGCCGAATATCAAATTTTACAGGATTATCCTGATTTAAAAGTGGATGTACTGATTTTGGGGCATCATGGTAGTCAACATAGCTCGGCCTATGCTTTTTTAAAGCAATTAAAACCGAAACTTGCGATCGCATCGGCAGGATTTAATAATCGTTATGGACATCCAAGTAAAATGACATTGCAACGTTTACGGCAGCTGGATATTCCTTTATTGACCACAGTTCAGCAGGGCAGTATTCAATTTACTCAACAGTCCGATGGACAAATGCAATTACATTATGCACGCGAACACAGGCAATGGTTAAATCGTACAACGCCAAGGCTTCAATAAAATGCCCAATTCTAGCGCCTACTTATCCTTCCAAGCTAATTGTAGCTTGAGCTGCAGTCTCGGTACGGATTTTATCTACCAAGGCTAAAGCCTCTGTTTTATTGAGGTGATACAGTGCATTCAATTCGGGACTGGCTTTAAAGCGTTTATAGCTCCAATGGTAATGTTCAGGATAACGACGGATCAGGTTTTCGATGGCTTGAAAAATAATGCCTGTGCCTTGATTGGTATCAACGTTATAGATGCGTTCATCAATTGCTTCAATATATAAATCAAAACCTTGATCATCATTACGTAATGTATATAAAAATAACGTTTTGGCTTTGGTTTTTTGGATCAGTTTGGCACTTAAGTTACTGGTGGCCAAAGGCAGTCCAAAATAAGGAATCATTTCACCACCAACGTTTGGAGTATGGTCTGGCAAAATCACCGTCGTTCCACCTTGTTTTAAGGCCTTAAAAATCTGGCGAACGCCGGATTCATCGGTAGGTACTAAAGTTGCCTGTTCGCGGCTACGGGCATTACGGACAAACAGATCGGCCGCTTCATTTTTCACCGGTTTGTACATGATGGTCATTTTGGTAAATTGGGCAAGAAAGGCATTCATGATTTCCCAAGTACCAAAATGAGGAACAATTAAAACCACACCTTTATTTTCGGCAAGTGCATCCAGTAACAGCTGTTTGCCATGTACGTTGTGAATGCGTGCAAGATTGGCTTTATTGCTGGAGCCCCAGATACTGAAGAATTCAAAATAAGACATCAGTTCATTGCGAATGGCTTGAGCAGTAATTTTTTCCCGTTCTGTATCGCTCAGTTCAGGCAAGGCAATATTTAAATTCAGTCGAATGGTTTCTGAGGTTTTAGAAATTTTAAGAGCATTGACCAGACCAGCTAAACCACGAGCTATAAATCGAGAAATTTGAATAGGTTGTCGGCTAATAAACTGCAAAAGACGATAGGTTGTATTCTGGGAGCTTCGATCGGTCATTGTTGTATTGTCAATTGCATCATAAATGGAAAAGATAAATTTATTATAAGGGAAAACAGATAATTTAGACAGATTTACCCGGATCAGTGTATATAATGAGTGCAATTTAACTCAACAGTGGATCGTTTTCCATGTCCGATTGGCCGCCAAAACCAGAAAATGAAATTCAGAACACACAACATAATAGTCAAAATATATCTGGAAAAGAATGGCATATTTTAGAAAAAGCCGTTTTAGCTTCTGTAGAAGAACAGCGCCGTGCACGTCGTTGGGGAATCTTCTTTAAATGTCTAACTTTTGCTTATATTCTTTTTATTTTAGTACTACTGGCTAAAAGCTGTAGTACATCTACTGCAGATCCAACAGCAACCACCAGTTCTCATATTGCAGTGGTCGATATTATTGGCACTATTGCTGCAGATAAGCAATCCGTAAATAGTACCGATACAGTCAAAGCGCTAAAGAAAGCCTTTGAAAACAAGCAAAGCAAAGCCGTGGTTTTAAATATTAATTCACCAGGCGGTTCACCAGTTCAATCGGATGAAATCTGGCAGGAAATTCAATATTTGAAGAAAGCCCATAGCGATAAAAAACTGTATGCAATCATTGGTGATACTGGTGCCTCAGGGGCATATTATATTGCCTCTGCTGCCGATGAAATTATTGTTAATCCATCAAGCCTTGTGGGATCGATTGGTGTGATCATGCCGAATTATGGCGTGAATGGTTTAATGCAGAAATTAGGCGTTGAAGACCGCACCATGACTTCAGGTGAAAATAAAGCCATCTTGTCGATGACTCAGCCGGTGGATGCTGCGCAAAAAGCTCATGTGCAAGGGGTGCTGGATAATGTACATGAACACTTTATCAATGCCGTGAAACAGGGCCGTGGTAAAAAACTGAAATCGACTGATCCTGCAATATTCTCAGGTCTGTTCTGGACCGGTGAGCAAGCAGTGAAATTGGGCATTGCAGACCGTACTGGCAGTTTGAATAGCTTAAAACGAGAACTGAAGCTTGAAAAAGCAGTCAATTACACCATTGAATATAGTCCTTTCGATTCTGTACTCGGGCGTGTAGGCAGTTCAATGGGGCAGGGTTTTGCCAGCTCAATTTCACAGCAAGTCCAATCTGAACAAACAACAAAATTGCAATGAAACCAGTAATCCACTTTGCGCACGCCAATGGCGTGCCATCGAAGGTTTATCAAAAATTGTTTGATGGGCTGAAAGATGAATATGACATTATTTATGTACCATTGCTTGGGCCGGACAAGCGTTATCCCATAGACAATCACTGGAACAGTCTGACCAACCAAGTCATTGATAGCATTGTGCGCCAAGCCCAGGGCAGACCTGTGATTGGTTTGGGACATTCCTTGGGTTCAGTGCTGACTTTTCAAGCTGCACTGAAACGTCCGGAATTGTTTAGGCAAGTGATTATGCTCGACCCGCCACTGATCATGGGTAAAGAATCCTTGGTGTTACATTTTGCTAAACTTTTCAAGTTAAAAGCACTGGATAAAATGTCACCTGCCGAATTGTCCAAGCGTCGTCGTGATCATTGGGAGAGTCGTGAACAGGCGGCAGAGTTACTTAGACCCAAGGGTTTTTATCAAGACTTTGATGCTGATTGCTTTCAAGCCTATATCGATTATGCATTGACCGAAGATAAAGCTCGCGGTGGCGTAGAGCTGACCATTCCCAAGCAGGATGAAGTAGAGATCTTCCAGACTAATCCTTCGCTTTGGTGGTTGCCCCAATCCAAACCTAAGCTACCGGTACATCTGGTGGTGGCTGAAAAAGGGCCTTTTCTAGCACGCAAGTTTCCACAACAGGTGCAGAAGAAATTCGGTATTCCTTTTGAGGTATTTAAAGGCGGACATATGTTCCCTTTGGAACATCCAATAGACGTTGCAGAATTAATCAAGCAATTAATTCAACAGCAGTCGGCATAATTTCTCTGATTGTGAAATAAGAAAAATTGAAGCAATAAAAAACGCATCCGAGGATGCGTTTTTTATGAGATAAGAATCTTTAAAACTTACAGTTTACAGAATTGTACTGGTTCTTTCATTGCCTGACCGTGATACAGCACACCTTGCGCAGTATGCTGAATTGCTCCAGTACAAATCCATTCCACCACTTGTGGGTAGATCACATGCTCAAGCACATGCACACGATTTGCTAAAGAAACAGCATTATCATGCAAATTCACCTTCAGCACACCTTGCGCCAATGCCTGACCTGCATCCAGTTCAGCAGTAACATAATGAACCGTACAGCCATGCAGCACATCACCTGTGTTGAGTACACGTTGATGGGTATGCATGCCTTTATAGTAAGGCAGTAGGGAAGGGTGAATATTGAGCATTTTCCCTTCCCAGGCTTTGACAAACTTGGCACTTAAGATGCGCATGAAGCCTGCAAGAATCACCAGATCAACACCCCAATCCAGCAATTGTTGATGCATCACATCATCAAAGGCTTCACGATTTGGATATTGCTTATGTTCAATAACCGCAGTTTGAATCCCGGCTTTTGCAGCACGTTCCAAAGCATAAGCTTCAGGTTTATTGGAAATAACCCCGACAATTTGGCCTGAGAGATTGGCATCAATCAGGGCTTGCAGGTTACTTCCACTTCCTGAAACAAGGACAGCAATTTTAATCATGCGAAGTACTTATGCAAAAACCACACGGATTTTTTCGTCTGCACCTTCCACTGATTCAGCATTTTCTTGGATATGACCAATTTTCCAAGCTTTTTCGCCTTGAGCAGTTAAAACTTCAATGGTTTTTTCAGCATTAGCAGCGTCGACAGCAATGACCATGCCTACACCACAGTTGAATGCACGATACATCTCGAACTGTTCAACACCACCTTCTTTTTGAAGAAGTTTAAACAATTCTGGCCATTGCCATGAAGATTCGTTAATTACAGCTTGAGCACCATTTGGAAGTACGCGAGGTAAGTTACCTGGTAAACCGCCACCAGTGATGTGCGCCATGGCATGAACATCAACTTCTTTAAGCAATTGAAGAATAGATTTAACATAAATACGTGTTGGTTCCATTGCAGTGTCTGCTAATGGTCGACCATCCACGATTTGTGTTAAATCAACATTTTTTACATCAAAGATTTTACGAAGTAGAGAGTATCCGTTTGAATGAGCACCTGATGAAGCAACTCCAATCAAAACATCTCCAGCTTTAACTTTAGAGCCATCAATAATCTTGCTTTGCTCAACAACACCTACACAAAAGCCTGCTAGGTCATAGTCTTCGCCTTCATACATGCCTGGCATTTCAGCAGTTTCACCACCGACTAATGCACAGCCTGCAAGCTCACAACCTTTACCAATACCAGTCACTACGTTTGCTGCTACGTCAACATTCAGATGACCAGTTGCATAGTAATCAAGGAAGAATAATGGTTCAGCACCACATACAATAAGATCGTTGACACACATTGCAACTAGGTCCTGACCAATTGTGTCATGACGGTTCAAATTCAATGCCAAACGTAATTTTGTACCAACACCATCTGTGCCAGATACGAGAACAGGTTCTTCATAACCTTTAGGGATTTTACAAAGTGCACCGAAACCGCCTAGTCCGCCCATGACTTCAGGGCGAGAAGTACGTTTTGCGACAGATTTGATACGATCGACGAGTAAGTCGCCCGCCTCAATGTCGACACCTGCATCTTTATAGCTTAAACCAGTGTTAGGGGAAGTTGAGTTGCTCATAATGAAGTCTCCGCATTCGCGCCGCGATTATACCCGAATATACGAAACTCTTATGTTATTTATGCGCTAAAATGCTATCTTTATTAAAATATTTTACTGTCTAGAACAAATAAACCGAAAAAAGGCGAGTTTCTATGGTCGACCGCACTTCACGACGCATTTTTATACTTGCAGCAATCGCATTTATCCTTTGGGTTCTGTATTTGCTTAAACCGGTGGTATTGCCTTTCATAGGGGCATTTTTAATTGCTTATTTATTCAGTCCATTGGTGGATAAATTACATAAAATTGGCTTGCCAAGATGGCTAGCAATTAGTGTGGTTTTTATAGGGATTGGGGTCGTAGTGACTTGGGCAATGTGGTATCTGGCTCCATTGGTCTGGAAACAGCTGATGTATGCTAAAACCAGCATTCCCGCAGGCATTCACTGGGTGAACTATACCGTCCTGCCTTGGTTGTCTCATACATTTAACCTCGCACCGATGGAAATCGATACCGAGCAGATGTCCTTAGCAATTATGGACTATATTCAAACCAATTATAGCGCAGACAGTGTTCAAGCACTGGTGCTAAAAGTCGCCCAGTCTGGCCTGAATTTTATTCAAATTGGTGGAACCATCATATTAATTCCAATCATTGCCTTTTATTTTTTGCTGGATTGGGACCGCATGCTGGACAGTTTCCACAGATTGATTCCCCGCCCATATGAAAAGGCAACCTTAAATATTGTAAGTGAATGTCACAGTGTTTTAGGTGCTTTTGTCAAAGGTCAATTTCTGGTGATGCTTTTGCTTGGCGTGGTCTATGCAGGGGGCTTGCAAATGATTGGACTTGAAGTCGGTCTGATTATAGGCATGGTTGCAGGTCTAGCCAGTATTATTCCTTATCTGGGTTTTGCTGTGGGTATTATTGCGGCAGTTATTGCGACAATGTTCCAATTTGGACTGGACTGGATGCAATTGCTCTTGGTCGGTGTAGTATTTATGATCGGTCAGGCTGTTGAAGGGTATATTCTGCAACCTTTCTTATTGGGCGATAAAATTGGTCTGTCTCCTGTTGCTGTGGTGTTTGCTGTATTGGCTGGTGCCCAGCTTGCGGGTTTTTTGGGCATGTTGATTGCTTTGCCCGTAGCCGCAATTATTGTTGTACTGTTACGTCATGCGCGTGAGTGCTATGAAAAGAGTCGTATTTATGGGCAACCTCAAGTGGTGATACAGAATGCAGATATCGGATCGGTTTCAATTGAAAGCGAGCAGGTGAATGTTGATGTAGAGCTAAAAGATCAGCCTGTAAAAAATCTGCAAGATGCTGAAAAATCGAGTAAGATTGGATTGATAGATAATAAAGAATCTGAAGGTTAAAGCTCATATATGCGTCAACTGCAATTAGATATTGAACCTCAACTGGATGCCAGAATCAGCGATTTTTCTGGGCCGGGATGGGGACATGTTATTGATGCAGTTCGACAATTACATGCGGGTTTAATGAACCGCTTTTATGTATATGGTGGTGCAGGATCTGGCAAGAGCCATTTACTTTCTGCTATTTGTGATTCTTATCTGGAAATTGGCAAGTCAGCAATTCAGGTTTCACTGCTTGAATTGCTGGATGCACCCACTGAAGCGATTACTTCATTAGATCAATATGATCTGGTGGCATTAGATGATATTGAGGCGATTAGTGGTGTTCCACATTGGCAAAAAGCAGTCTTTCATTTAATTAATTACAATAATGAAGGCGGTGGGCAGTTGGTCTTTTCCTCCCGTGTGGCACCGATTGAATTAAAACTTGAACTGCCAGATTTACAGTCACGTTTGACCCAGGCAGTCAGTGTTAAAGTACCATCGGGAAGTTTATATGCTGACCGCTATGCATTGGTCACTTCAGTATTATCACGTCGTGGAATTCATATAGATCAACAAATTATCGATTATTTACTGGTGCATGGGCCTCATCAGACTTCTATTTTATTGCAAACTTTAGAACAACTGATTCAACTGTTAAAAGGTGAGAAGACCAAAATTAGTCATGCAAATTTGAGACAAATTTATGCCTTGATTGATGAATATCGGTAAACAATAAAAAATCTTGAGAAATTATTCAAGCTGTGACAAAGTACAGCAAAATAGTTCGATGTTGCAGGGAATGTGCAACTTAAGAATAAAAATATATAAAAGAATACAAGGAGAAAGGTATGCTCAAACGGAGCATAGGTATAGGGATGTTATGCGTTGCAGGACATGCTTATAGTGCCGATATTATCGTGAATACTACAGAAGATATTACCAAAGATGACAAGGAATGCTCATTACGTGAAGCAATAGAATACGTTAATCGGGGAATGCCTAAGGAAGGTTATGATGGTTGTGGTGGGGAAAATTCTACCTCATCAATTCTTTTGGAAAAGAAAGCTAATTATAAAATTACTTCAAAGTTACCTATTAAAGCCGAATTAACAATTAAAACCACTTATGAAACGAATGTGAATGAAGATGCTATTCCGGGTTTAAATAATGCAACTATTCAGATGACTGGGAAAGATCAAATCTTTTATATAGATGATGCCGATGCTGAGAAAAGATTTACTGTTAATTTAAAAGAAGTAAATTTAGCAGGTTGTACTGACCAAAATTGTGCTCAAAATGGCGGTTTAATTTATAACAATGAAAGCTTGTACTTAGATTATGTCAAATTATCAGGTGGTTATGCTGAACAAGGTGGTGCGATTTATAATGTAGCTATAAATACTGCTCATCCAGCATTTGCCAGTTATATAGAAATCAGTAATAGTTTAATCGTAAACAATCACGCAGATGAAGGTGGAATCATTTACAGTCAAAAGCCTGGGTTTAAAATTATGAACACAGTCTTTTCCGGGAATGAAACACGTTCTAATACTTCTGCGAATATTTATTCAGCTCAGCAACTTGAAGATGCAGAAATTGCTGCATTTCCATTAGTTAAATACACTATATCAAACAGTACTTTTTTTAAGAATATAGGTACTGTGGCGAATGTAATTGATGGTATGGGATTAAATAACTTAACGATTGTCGCAAATACTGCTGGTTTAATATTTAATGCATCGCGAGAAAAAGCTTATTTAAGTAATAGTATCCTTTTAGGAAACCCATACCCGGTTACTGGGGTGCGTTCAGACTGTCGTTTTAATAATGATCATAGTTTTTTATTAAATAATGTTGTTTCCCAAGATTGTGGTAGTGGGGCAGCAAATTATCAGAATGAATTTTGGACAGGTACTCAATTATTTGCAGAAAATGACATAGAAGGAAATTGTTTATCATTGAAAGATGATGATCAGTCAATTTTATGTCCATATAAACAGTCTGAAAATAGTTTCCTGGGTTATTTCCGTCCACGTATTTTACTTTCCTATTCAAGTCTTGCTAATTCTTTAATCGTGAATAAAGGGCGAGCACGAGTAACAAGTTCAGATGTATATATCGGATGCGAAGGTTCTGATCAACGTGGTAAAAGCAGAGATGTAGAAGCAGAAAATTGCGATCGTGGTGCTATTGAAATTGTTGTACCCGCCACAATTGGTTTGGTAGGTAAAGATTTGTTGATTGGGCAAGTTGCTAAAATTTCTATTGCCGATATGTTGGGAGATAGTGATCCTATACCCAAAGAAGAATGTGACAAAATTTACCCGGAAAATCAAACTGGTGAGCCATGGAAAGATGGATGTTTAATGATTGTGCAAACACAGACTCCTTCTAAAGGAAAACTCACCATTGATTTGGAGGGGAATCTGGTATATACCCCAAATGGTGCATGGCGTGGTGCTGATATTTTCACGATTCGAGTTGTAACTTCCTCTACTCGCTTTAATAAAAGTAAACCTTATATGGAAGTAAATGTACAAATTGTGCAGGAAGCTGAAAATAACATGGAAGATAAATCAGTTAAAACTTCCGGCGGTTCATTTGGAATTTTTAGCGTAATAGCGGTCTTTGGTTTATTTGGATTGCGTCGCTTTAAAAAATAAGGATATAGCCATGAAAAATTATAAGAAAGGATTACTATGCATAATGGTTTTGTCTGCGATGCCATTAATTGCAGCAGAGAATAAGACAATTTATGTGAATACATTTGATGATGAAGATAATATAAACTCTGATAAATGTTCATTGCGTGAGGCAGTTCAAGCTGCAAGTTTAAATAAAGCTTATGGTGGTTGTAGTGCTGGAAACACACTAAATGGTCAAAAAGATATTATTCAACTAGAAGCTGGAGAATATAAATTAGAAAAAGAAATTAGTCCCACAAGCCAAATCATTATACAAGGAAAATCTCCAGCAGATTGGGGTAAAAAGAGTCCTTTAACAAATGATTATCCACTTATGGGGAAATTAGTAAGTAAAATTAGCGGGCAAAATAAGACCCGTCTCTTTAATACGTTAGGAAGTGAATCTACATTAACACTTCTGGATGTAGAGCTAACAAAAGGCTATTCTAAAGGGGATGGGGGAGCTTTATATGTGGCTGGTCCATTATTTATGGATAATAGTGCAATTACAGCATCTAAATCAGAAAAAAGTGGTGGGGCAGTTTATTTTGTTGCGCAAAATTCTGAAAAGTCTCTATCACTTAATCACACTTTAGTAGAAGGAAATAACGCTATTACTGGCAGTGTTCTGGCTATGGACTGTACAGCAAATTTAATTAAAACCAAAGCTAAAATCAGTATTACCAATAGCAGTATTGTCAAAAATGGCAATTTGAATAATAGTTCAAGTACTTTAGATTTTTGTGGTTATGTTGTGGCAAATTTAAGTGCAAATACTATCGCAAAAAATATTGCTAGTAGTAGCAATAGTTCAATTATTAATAATGTAGACTCTACTGGGCATCCTTTAAGCTTATTATCCTCTTTGATTTTAAACAGTAATACGATAGTAGAAAACACAGCAAATAATATATTGTATTATGATGAAAATGGTAATAAAAATTTAAATTTTAATGTACTTGCTTATAATGTAGGAGAGTCTTGTAGTTATACAAGTGCTAAAAATATAGCTCTAAATAATATAGATATGACTGCAGTTAATAATGCAGTAGAATTAAATGGAGTGAGTAAATGTACTTTACCTGATCCGGCTAGCAATAATGGAAGCACAAGAAATATTGCCAATAATATCGACGTTTCAAACATTAGTATGACTTCAATATTATCAAGTTATCAGGAAGGTTCAGACTATAATTTGTATTTACCGTTATATTATCCAAAAGATAATAAAACAAATACTGATCTAGTGGATGTTTTAGCAACAGGGTGTAGTGAAGTTGATCAAAGAGCAATTGAACGTGTTACTAGTTCAACTTTAGTATTTAATCCTACGTTAACCAATAGCTGTGATATTGGTTCTGTAGAAATGATGCATCTTACTGCAGCCGATATTGGAGATTTAATTAATAGCTCAGCGGTAAAAACAATTGATGATTTACAAAAAGATATAGATTGGATAAAAGCCTTGATGAATAACAAGGATAGGGATCCCGATTATTCAATCATGGATAAGGATAATTTAAAGAAGGCAGAAGATTTACTTAAATATACAAAACAATATCAGGAATATCGTACTATTTATGTTGATCCTTTTAAGCTTGCACTACCAGATGAAGTAGAAGTTACAGGGGCTGGTGCTAGACAACTTAAAGCCCTAAATAGTGATAATTATGAAATAACTGCAGAAGCTCAAGGGGTAGGTGACCTTAATGGCTCACAAAGTGGTATAGATTTATCAAGTATTAAAGTTGATACAAATTTAAAATGTGAATGGAAGCCAGACCTAAAAAGAATCATTATGTACCGTTTAGATGGTAAAGAAACTGTAGCTTCAAAGGCAGAATATTGTAAGTATACGATTCTAAATAAAGCAACAGGTATTTCATCTTCAGGGATTTTACAGGCACGATTTACTAACATTGCACCTATTGCAAATGATGATACTTATTCTATTAGTCCAAGTTCTAACTTAGAAATTACTGTTAATCCTTTGGAAAATGATAGCGATGATGGAGATGGTTCAACAACTCATTTATCAACTGCTAAAAAATCATTTTATTCTGATAAAGAAATTGGTGAAATTCCGATTCATATTGAGAAATTACCAGCAGGCTTAACCTTAACTGCAGAACGACAAGGTCCTTGTCCTGGTAGTCATGCTGGCGAGATATGTTATGGTGGAAAATTACATTTCGCAGTTAAAAATAATTTAAGTCGATTTGATTATCCGGTGACTTATAAAATATATGATGCTGAGGAACTGGGATCAAATACTGCTACTATCTTTTTGATGAACACTGCTGAAAATACCAATACATCATCAGGTGGTGGTTCATTTGGAATTTATGGGATATTTGTTCTAGCAAGCTTAGGTTTATATCGACGTTATCGAATGAAATAATAAAAAGCCGCTGATTTCAGCGGCTTTTTTATGAGTTTAATCTTTTTCAATAATATCAAATTAATGATGGGTTACAGTTTGGGGCAAATATTTACTGATATATTCAGCGCGAATCAGAGGTCGTTCTTCGGGTGTAGCCTTTTGCATACGGATACCCAACTCTTTACGTTCTTGGCTGCTCATTTTTTGCCAGGTTTCACGCATTTTTTGTTTTTCTTGCTCTGGAAGCTGGGTAAACCAATCCATACGTTGCTGTAAGGTTGTGCCTTGTGCTTCAGGTATTTCTTTGAGTGATTGGTAGCGTTGAATAAGTGCGCGCTGTTCACTATCCGATAATGTATCCCAGGTTTCTGCTATTTGTGTGTCAGCATCTTTGGAAAAAATCCAAAAACGTTCGAAGCCAGCAAAGCTGGTTTGTAAAAATCCGAGAGCACAAAAAGCAAATGCTAATTTTTTAGCTGCCATGTGGAACCTTATCCTCACCTAAAACCATGAGCATCTCCAAATCTTCAACCATTTGCGGAGAGAGTTTCGGAGTCACCACAACCTGATTTTGAGGTTTTGTTGCCATTTCAATGGAATCTGGGAACACCACGAATCCTGCAATTGCAGCGGCAAGAGCAAAACCTGACATTTTCCAAAGTCCATAACGGGATGTTTCTCGCGCTTGAATTTCTTCAATCACATGATTCATCACAGCAGGTTTGGCTTTGTGATGTTGTGCGAGTCCATCGAGTTTGGAAGTAACTTGTTTTAAGAAATCATCTTGCTTCATTCTGATGACCCTCCACGATATGGATTCAAATGTGCTAAAGAAGCTCGGAGACCTTGAATAGCACGGTGATAATGGGTTTTTACACTCCCTTCACTGCATTCCATAATTTGTGCAGTCGTGTGTGTATCAAAACCTTCCCAAGCACGCAGCATAAAAGCTTGTTGCTGACGAACAGGAAGCTGAGCGATAGCTTCCTGTATTTCTTCGGCAGTTACGGCTTGATCAAGAAAATCGAATGGACTAGGTGTATTTTCATCAACAATATCATTCAGTTCGATATCGTCATCATCTAGGCTTACCTTTTTAAAAAAAGAAAAAGGTTGTGCTCGACGGACTTCTTTTCTACGCCAGTCTTGGAGTTTATGATTCAAAATGGTGTAAAACAGGGGATACCACTCATCGGTCGACTTATCGGCATATGCCTTATGCAAGGAAATAAATGCTTCCTGCACGAGATCCATTGCAATGCCTTGTTGACCTTGGGTTGCACTCTCCATCATGACTAAAGCACGTCCAGTCACATCCTGCATAAAAATTTTCAGGCGTTGCTCAGCCGTACTCTTCAGAGTACTCAAATTTTCCGACTGAGACTGTCTCGGTGCTGAATCCATAGAGATGGAAAATCCTGTCATTGGATACCCACCATTATTTCCATATTCATATACCTATAACGCTGGAAATAATGGTTTGGTTGACAAAAAAATTATTATTTTTCTAGTGTAATCTATTTTTAAACATTGACGAGGGATGTTTAAAATAAAGTAACGAATGAGACGTTTATAAACGTTGACGAACCATTTCAAAGAAGCAGACAGAACCGGCAATGGCAACGTTTAGAGACTCTTGTCCACCAGGTTGGGGAATCGAAACTGCCTGTGCATGTGCAAGGGCGTATTCAGAAACACCTTGACCTTCATTGCCTAAAATCCAGACACAGGATTTGGTTAAATCCTTGGAATATAAGCTCTCTGATTCATGTGAACTGGTCACGTAAACAGGAATCTTGAATTGATCCAAAATATCTTCAAGTGTCACATTTTCATAAGTGTGTAAGGAAAAATGTGCACCCATTCCGGCACGCAGTACCCGTGGCGACCACAGTGAAGCTGAACCTTTGGTACAGACAATTTGCTGAATACCTGCTGCAGCTGCAGAGCGGAGCAAAGTGCCGACATTGCCCGGATCTTGGATATTTTCCAGAATCAAGGTGTCAGCCGTGAAATCTAGGGCATGGCGTGAACTGGGTAAATCGACAATGGCAAGACAAGCAAGTGTGGTACCCAAGGTACTTAAATCCTTGTACAAGGATTCACTAATGACAAAGATTGCGCCCTGATATTGTTCAGCAATTCGGTCAAAATCAGGATGGTTTAAAGCCTGTTCGGTGGTAAAAATAGATTTGATTTTTCTATCTTCTGCTAACCAGGCCAAACACAAATGGGTACCTTCAAGTACGGTTTGACCTTGTTTTTTACGATATGAATTTTGCTCAATTAAGCCGCGTAAATGCTTAATTTTAGGATTATCTTTTGATTCTAGAAAAATAGTAGGCATGGGAGATCAAATCCACGGAAGCAAGTCATCAGGACTTACTTCCGCTATAAAAAATTAATTATGGTAGTGCGTTACGAGGTCAACTTCATTTTTAGAACCAATCACCACAGGTACACGTTGATGAAGTTCAGTCGGCTGAATCTCTAGAATACGTACACGACCAGTTGTAGATGCGCCGCCTGCCTGTTCCATCAGCATACTCATCGGGTTTGCTTCATACATTAAACGTAAACGGCCGGCTTTTTTCGGATCTTTAGTGTCATATGGGTACATAAAGATACCGCTACGGCAAAGAATGCGGTGGATATCACCCACCATACAAGCCACCCAACGCATGTTAAAGTCTTTTTCACGCGGGCCTGTTTTACCTGCAAGCAATTCTTCGATATAACGTTTTACCGGTGCTTCCCAGTGACGTTGATTCGATGCATTGATGGCATACTCTTTAGTATCGGCAGCTACAGTAATCGCATCTTTAGTGAGCAAGAATTCTTTGGTTTCAGGGTCGAAAGTAAAGAATACAACGCCAGCACCGACAGTAAGTGCCATCATGGTTGAGGGGCCATAGAGTACATAACCTGCTGCAACCTGGTTGGTACCTGCTTGCAAGAAGTCTTCAGCTTGTGTTACCGCATGTTTTGCAGGAAGAATTGAGAAAATAGTACCTACACACATGTTGATGTCGATGTTGCTAGAACCATCCAATGGATCAAACAATACAAGATATTTACCATTTTCTTGCGCAGGCGTGAATTCATCCAATTCTTCAGATGCTAAACCGCCAACTTCAGCATGTACTTTTAACGCATCAATTAAATAATCATTTGAAATAACGTCAAGTTTCTTTTGTTCTTCACCTTGAACATTTTCGTGTTGTGCACTACCTAGAACGCCAGCTAAAGCACCTTTTTGCAATAATTGATCGATGTCCTTACATGTATTACCAATCGTTTCAATAACTTGAGCCAGTTCAGGCGTTAGATTCCCGTTTTGTTGTTGTAAATATTGGGAAAGGCTGAGGTATGACATGACAGGAAAACTCCAATTAAAAAATGATAAAAAATTATCAAGAGAATATGGGCAACCATTTTAGATGAGAACGTAGCAAAAGAACAATTAAACTCGACTATTTGTCGTGATTTTACTCTTGTAAGTTCTGTAAAAAATGCTATGTTGAGGTCTATAGGTTATGGAAAACGTGATAGGAGCACAGTTATGACAACGCAAAAGTTTGATGCGACTCCAACGCCAAATGAAGCTATGAATTTAGAAGATATTTCTGCCGAAAAAGTGAAAGAAGCCTGGAAAGGTTATGAAGCGAAAGCGGAATATAAAAAATTCAACAAGCATGATCTGATAGAATCTATGCAAAGCCCGAAACAGGATTCCGAAGAATCTGAAAAAGCTTAAAAAAAGCGCTCAAGATTGAGCGCTTTTTTTGGAACCCCTTATTTTAATAAGGGAGGAACTGCTTCGTAGTTAAGTTCTACACGACGGTTCTCTTTCCATGCATTCTCATCATGACCTGCATTAATTGGCATTTCCTTACCATAGCTCACTGCTTCTAATTGAGTTGCAGCGACACCGTTGGTAATGAGGAAGCTTTCTACCGCTTTGGCGCGACGTTCACCCAAAGCCATGTTGTATTCGCGTGTTCCACGTTCATCAGTATGGCCAGTTAAAGCCACTTTAGAATTGGCATTGGCGACAAGGAATTGTGCATGTGCCTGAAGGGTTTGATAGTCGTCATTTGAAAGTTCACTGCTGTCATAGTCAAAGTGAACCACACGTTTCGCTAAAAATGCTTTATTTGCCGTAGTAACACCTTTAGATGACGCACCTGCCAGGTTTTGTGCATTCAAGGCTGCATCTTCACTTAGACCTTCAGTACTGACGGTAGTGGCTCCGCTCGGATTTTGTCCTGCCTGAATTTCAGCAGCAGGCTTGCGGCTGGCACATCCAGTCATCACCAATGCTGTAGCAAGAACAGGAAGTACTAATAATTGAACTGCTTTCATCTTTATCTCCATGATTATCATTACTTTAGATTAATAAAATTAAATTGTTATTTTGGTGCCCAAGCCGGTTCGCGAACCTCGCCCTGTTCACTTGGCAAGTTCATGCGGAAACGGCCATCCAATGACATGATGGACAATAAGCCACGGTTGCCTTCACGTGTGGCATAGACCACCATCTGACCATTTGGCGAGAAACTTGGTGACTCATCCAGACTGGTCGGGGTGAGGATATTGGTAATGCCGGTATTGATGTCCTGAATGGCAACCTTGTAGTTACTACCGCTTGGACGATGTACCAGTGCAACTTTTTTACCATCAGCACTTAAAGTACCACGTGCATTGAATGCACCGCGGAAAGTCAGGCGTTTACTTGTGCTATTTGCAAAATTATAGCTATAAATTTGCGGTGAACCGCCTCGGTCTGAGGTAAAAATAAAGGATTTACCATCTGGAGCGTAACGTGCTTCGGTATCGATCGCACTGTCATTGGTCATACGTTGTAGTTCACGCGTATCCAGGTTCATCTGATAAATTTCTGGATTGCCATGCAGGGAAGCAGTAAACAGCATGCTCTTGCCATCCGGCGAGAAACTTGGTGCACCATTCAAACCACGGAAGCTGGCCAGTTTTTCACGTTTTCCAGTCGCCAGGTCCTGTACATAAATGGCCGGGCGTTTGGTCTCAAATGAAACGTAGGCAATTTTTTTGGCATCTGGTGTCCAGGCCGGTGACAAGATCGGATCGCGTGAGGTCAAAATAGTTTTTGGCTGTTCACCATCGGTATCGGCAATTTGCAAGGTATAGCGCTGTTCAGGGGTTGCCGGGTTGCGCAGTACATAGGCAATACGTCCGCTAAAGTCCCCCGTAATACCCGTTAATGCCTGATAAATTGCATCACTAATCATGTGTCCAGCTTGGCGGATACGTGACGCAGGGACAGTCAATAATTCATTTAATAGATACTGCTGTTTTTCGA
The DNA here is from genome assembly GCF_037402435.1 of Acinetobacter sp. NS-4. Taxonomy (NCBI): domain Bacteria; kingdom Pseudomonadati; phylum Pseudomonadota; class Gammaproteobacteria; order Moraxellales; family Moraxellaceae; genus Acinetobacter; species Acinetobacter sp. NS-4. Next base: position 38,269 of record NZ_JBBEUE010000001.1, read on the forward strand.
TATCGTAGAGCTGGTAATGAACTTCAAAACTACCATTGTCGGTAGTTTTTACCGTACCGGTCACCACATAAGGTACACCGGCAGATTTCCAGGCTTCGGCATTTGGATTATTCATACTCGCTGTTGCAGGGAGATTCTTGGAAGCGCTGGAAAATTTGCCGGAACGGTTCAGGTCATTTTCGACAATAGGATAGATGCTTTGATCATTATTAAACGGAATAATGGCAATTTTTGGTGCTTCTTCTGGTGCTTTAGCAATTTCCAAATGCAATTGTGCATAAGACTGTGTCGCTAAAACTGGGCTTAAAGCTGTTAAAATGGTTAGGCAAAGTAGATGTTTACGCGTCATTTCCATCATCCGCTACGTACTCTAAAAGATGTAAATTATTGTGAATTTGCTTGTGTGACATAATGGCATGATTTTGAATGATTGGAAGCACATCATGAGGACTAAACTGTTATTAGACTGTGAAAAGTGAATAAAATTTCAGCTATTTTTTCAATTCCATAGTTTAAAGATCAAAAAAAACCGCATCAATCGAAAATTGATGCGATTTTAGCTTTATTTTGCTGTAAAGGTTGAAGTAAATGTTCTTGCTTCACGTCGTGCATCTGGGTCAGAAGGCATTGGGTAGGGAGCTGCTGCCCGAACAGCTGCTTCTACACTGGCTTTCATGTCTGGATCACTAGAGTTAACAATCACGGATTGAACCGAACCGCTATCACTTAAAGTAACGCGGGCAGTGGCTTTTTGACCTGATGAACCACTCGGAATATCCCACGCACGTTTGATTTTATTTTCAAAGTCACGTTTTGCAGTTGAGGCAATTTTCTTTGCTTCCGCTTTTTTGGTCGCGGCTTCTTCAGCAGCTTGTTTAGCAGATGATGCTTTGGCCTCTTTAGCTGCACGTTCACGCGCTTCTGCATCAGCTTTAGCTTTTGCAGCGGCATCTGCTTTGGCTTTGTTAGCAGCGTCAGTTTTAGCTTTATTGGCTGCATCGGCCTTAGCTTTTGCAGCGGCATCTGCTTTGGCTTTGTTAGCAGCGTCAGTTTTAGCTTTATTGGCTGCATCGGCCTTAGCTTTTGCAGCGGCATCAGCCTTGGCTTTATTCGCTGCATCGGTTTTCGCTTTTGCAGCCGCTTCAGCCTTGGCTTTATTTGCAGCATCAGTTTTGGCTTTTGCGGCCGCTTCAGCCTTGGCTTTATTTGCAGCATCAGTTTTGGCTTTTGCGGCGGCTTCAGCACGCTGTTTATCCGCTTCTGCCTTTCTTAAAGCATCCGCTTTTACTTTTTCTGCTTTCGCACGTTCAGCCTGATCTGCTTTACGTTTGGCATCTGCTTCCGCTTTTGCAGCAGCATCAGCTTTAGCTTGAGCCGCAGCTTTTACATTGGCTTTTTCGGCTGCCTCAGCTTGCGCTTTTAGTTTATTGGCCGCAGCAATTTTTGCATTTTCAACAGCTTGTTTTTCGGCTTTTTGCATGGCTTCAGCAGCGGCTTTGGCTTGCTCTGCTGCTTTATTTGTATCAGGTTTAGCTGGAGCTGGAGCTGGAGCTGGAGCTGGAGCTGGAGCTGGAGCTGGAGCTGGAGCTGGAGCTGGTGTTGGTGTTGGTGGGGCAACTGGTATTACAGGAGCGGGCTCAACACTTGGTTCTGCTGTTTGTTGAACCTGTTTTGCTACTTTTTCATGGGTAGTTTCTGCTGAATTGGTTTGTTCCACAGGTACGGGTTCAGCTGGCAATAAATCTTCAGGTTTAACTAAAACCGTCGTGATCTTTTTAGGAGGCTCAGGTGGTTTACTCATGCCTAAAAAAAGTAAGCCAGTCATTGCCACCACATGGACACCGATGGTAAATCCAAGCGCAATCGTTTTTTCTTTAGATTGTGGCTTTGTGAAATCTTTCATAAATTATTTTAATGGCTCAGTCAGTAAACCTACTTGAGTTAATCCTGCATCCTGTAGGGCAGACATGAGTTTCATGACTTCACCATAAGGACGAGATTCACTGCCGTTAATCAGTACGCTCATTTGTTTTTTCTGTTCTGACGCTTCACGTTGCGATTCAGTCAGCACGGCTTTTAATTCATCGAGTGTGAGCACATCATTACTATGTGATTTATCTTCAAGTTTAATGGTGCCATCTGATTCAAGCGTGACAATGGCAGGGCGGTCTTCGGCCTGCATGGGGGTGCCATTGGCTTGAGGCAAATCAACTTTTACACCGGTCGTAATCATGGGTGCAGTGACCATGAAAATCACCAGAAGCACCAGCATGACGTCGATATAAGGGACGACATTCATGTCACTTTTTAACGGTTTTTTGATACGCTCAAAGCGTCCGGAACGTTGAATCGCCATTAGTCATTTTCCTGTGTAGAACCCACAGTTTGACGTTGTAATAGCGCCACCATTTCTTCGGCAAACAAAGCACGGTCTGAATAGACAGCTTCACCTTTAGCAGTGAAATGGTTAAATGCCAAAACAGCCGGAATGGCTGCAAACAGACCAATAGCAGTGGCAATCAATGCTTCGGCAATACCCGGAGCAACAGTGGCCAGTGTTACCTGGTCAACATCTGCCAGACCAATAAAGGCATTCATAATGCCCCAAACGGTACCGAACAAGCCCACATAAGGCGCAACTGAACCAATACTTGCCAATACACCCAAACCTTGTTCCAGATTGCCCTGGTCACGGCTTAAGCCGACGCGTAACAGGCGTTCTGTACCTTCAATGCTTTGCTGTGCCGGTGCATTGCGTTTTGTCAGCTTTAAAAATTCACCCAAGCCCTGATAGAAGATATCTTCCAGACCGACACGTTTGGAATTGAGCTGGGCATTGTTGTAAAGAGTGTTTAATTCGGCACCCGACCAGAAGATTTTTTGGAAATGTTCATCATCTGCCTGGGCTTTTTTATAACTCATATGTAACTTGGCAATCAGATACCAACTGTATAATGATGCCAGAAGTAGCAGCAGCATTACCAGTTGAACGACAGGACTTGCTTGTAAAATAAGATCTGATACGTGTAGTGAAGATTCTAGTTGTGTTGCCATAGTTACAATGTGCCAATAAATTTTTTTAGTCTTGTCCTAACTCTTTCAGAATTAGTGTACGGATTTCTTCAGGAAGTCGTGTTGGACGCATGCCGTCTACACTGATACATGCCAACTCAACCTCACCAGATGCAAGCATGATTTCACCACGATAAATATTTTGTTGCAATACAAAAGATGTCGCTTTACACGAAACTACACTTGCAGTAACGGTAATCAGATCATCCATAAGGATAGGGCGTGAATATTTCACGTTAATTTTATGTACCACAAAGTTGTAATCTTTTTGGTGCCAGTAGTGGTCAACGCCTGAGGCACGCAACCATTCAGTACGCGTACGTTCCATAAAACGAATATGGTTTGCATGATAGACAATGCCGCCTGCATCAGTGTCTTCAATATATACACGAATGTTGAATTCGAATTTATTCGCCATGATGGTATCCCGCTTTATGATTCAATTTTGCATTTTGAGCTTGGCTTTTAGTAAATATGGCGTCTGTGAATGCGACGCTATTATTGCCAAGAGTCAAGCTGTGTAATGCGTTGCAGTTTAGCATCATGAAATTTGAGTCCAATGGCACAAGGTTTCAAATGGAATCTATTCTACAGGCAATCAACAAAACTTTGAGATATAAAAAAGTGAGCACAGGATGCTCACTTTTATAACAAATGTCATTTATTTTTTTGCAGTTTGGCTCTTTTTCCAGTCTGCCTGTACTTGTTCGGCAACCTTTGGATAATCCAGAATAAAGCGCACATGGCTTTCTACCCCGGTTTTTAAAGTCGCATTATCAACAATAAATAACGGGTTATGGTTAGGTGCGGCTTTGGCCATGTCCTGATCGGCAGGCGTTGCGCCTACAAAGACAAACAAAGACGGCATGAGCTGACCATAATAAGAAAAATCTTCACTGGCACTGGCATTGTTGTCCAGTACATGCAGTTTATCTTCTCCATTCACCTGAGCAAGTGTAGGCTGCATCAGCTTGGTTAAGGTTTTGTCATTGGTGGTCACAGGCGCATATGGCGCAATTTCCACTTTTGCAGTGACATCATTTGCAGCGGCATTATGCTCAATCATTTTCGGTAGGTCTTTTAATATTCCTTGGCGCACATCTTCATTATTGGAACGGATTGTACCCACCATATTGACTTGATCTGGAATAACGTTACCTGTTGTACCACCGTGAATGCTACCAATACTCACCACGCCCATACCTTTGGTCAAGTCCGCCTTCCTGCTGACTAAACTTTGCATATTGTTGATCATTTGCGAAGAAGCATAAATTGGATCACGACCAAGCCAAGGCATGGAACCATGTACCTGTTTACCATTTACTTGAATGCGTAAATGATCAGCACTGTTCAGAATCGCGCCATCTTTATATAAAATATTACCGCTTGGCATACCCGCCATCACGTGCATGCCGAAAATGACTTCCGGTTTAGGATTGTTCAATGCACCATCGGCAATCATTTTACGTGAACCGATTAAATGGCCTTGGCTAAAGTTATCGACATCGGCTCCGCCTTCTTCAGCAGGTTGGAATACGAATACCACGATGCCTGCAATTTTATCTTTATTCGCCGCTAGGGCTTTGGCTGCGCCCAATAACATGGCTATATGCGCATCATGACCACAGCCATGCATGACATGCGTTTCTGCACCTTGATACATGGCTTTGGCTTTACTTGCAAAAGGAAGTCCTGTTTTTTCTTCAATGGGTAATGCATCCATATCTGCACGGAGTGCCATGACTGGACCGGGTTTAGCGCCTTTCAGTACACCAATTACACCGGTTTTGGCATAACCTTTACGCACTTCAATGCCATAGGATTTCAACTCTTTTTGTACCAGCTCAGAAGTTTTGAATTCCATGTTGCCAAGTTCAGGATGCTGATGAATATGTTCCCGCAGCTTAATGGTGTGGGCTTCTACATTTTTAATGGAATCATCAATCCAGTCAGCAAGGCTGAGTTGGCTACAAAAGATAAATGGAAGGCAAAGGGAGATCTGCTTGTACATGTTCATATCTTGGGAGAACCTTAAGAGTTTGAAATAGTTAAAGTGACTTTTTAGAATTGCATATTGTTTTAAATTTAATCAAAACTCTGTAGGTATCTTAAATATACTTTTAAGGTATAATTTATTTTAGTGATTGGAATATAAGGTTTTTATTGATACTTTTACTTTGTAAATTTATGTATCTTACTTTGGAATTAGCTTTTATAAATTGTGGTTGTTGTAAAAGTTAATTTTCGGATCTGTGACCCCGAGATTTAATCCGATTCCATTTATTATTAAGTTATTACAGCATAACTAAACATACGAGATTTAGATGAGTCGCTTTTTGAAATACATAATTATTTTAGCCTTGGGGTTTGCACTGTGGAATTACTGGCTGAAACCGGATAAAGGTATTTCAGAGGCTGCTGATTATCAATCTGCTCAAGGAATCCATCAGTTTCAGGGGTATCGTATAAACAATCTGGAAGCTTATACGGGCGAGTTTCGGGTTTTATCAAGAGAAGACTATAGTTTTGGGCGAGAGGCGGAACTTAGTCCAGTTGATTTTGCTTTGGGATGGGGCAGCATGACCAATCCTGCTGTTTATAAGCAGTTGTCGATTAGTCAGAGCAACCGCTGGTATTACTGGCGTTATGAAAATGCTCCACCCATTCCAGTCAATGAAATTTCAACGCATAGTGCCAATACGCATTTAATTCCTGCCTCGAAACAGATTGCAAAGCAGCTGAAAGCTATTGATCAGGACGATTTGATTTATTTAAAAGGGCAATTGGTTGAAGTCACGGCTGCTGATGGCTGGAAGTGGCGCAGTTCTTTAAGTCGTGAAGATACAGGGAATGGTGCGTGTGAGTTGATGCTGGTAGAAGAGGTGAGGGTAATTTCTAAGTCTTAGATCTTTTTTAAGTACGGATATGATTTTGTAAGGAAAATAAGTTAATAGAACTAGGTTGTATGCACATCTTCAAATATTATACTTGGTTTATTTTTTATTTGCGTAAGGTTTACTTACTTTTGGCGGGACAAAAGTAATAAAATCCCTTTGTTGGATTGAAGGTATGTCCTGAGCCAGTTTTAAGCACTGCTTTAAAACGCGGCGCAATGGATGGCTAATGTGTGGCATCCCTGCCACACTCGTATATCCAAAGCTTCCTTAAAATAGGCTATGAAATACTAATGAACCTAAGCTGCCTTTTCAAATTACTTATCACTTCGGCTCTGGTGGTGTCATTCCAAACTGCAAATACGCCATATTAGTGGCAATACGACCACGTGCTGTACGCATGGTATAACCTTGCTGAATCAGATAAGGCTCAATTACATCTTCCAGAGTACCTGAATCTTCTGCCATTGCCGCTGCCAAAGCTTCCACACCGGCAGGCCCACCATCAAAACGTTCTAACAGCATGCTTAAGTAACGACGGTCTAATGTATCTAAGCCATCTTTATCGACATTCAACATGTCCAATGCACGTTGCGCCATATCCTGAGTGACTTCACCCGTACCTTTGACTTGAGCATAGTCACGCACGCGACGTAATAAACGGTTGGCAATACGTGGTGTACCACGTGCACGACGGGCAATTTCTTGTGCACCATCAGCGGTCATCGGAACGTCCATTAAGCTGGCTGAACGTGAAACAATGTGCGTCAGGTCTGCAACTGAATAAAATTCTAAACGCTGCACAATACCAAAACGGTCACGTAGCGGTGAGGTGAGCAAGCCTGCACGAGTTGTTGCTGCCACCAAGGTAAATGGCGGTAAATCCAGCTTAATGGAACGTGCACCGGGTCCTTCACCAATCATGATATCCAGCTGGTAATCTTCCATGGCCGGATAAAGAATTTCTTCAATCACTGGAGAAAGACGATGAATTTCATCAATAAATAAAACGTCGCCCTCTTCCAGATTGGTCAGCATGGCAGCCAGATCGCCGGCACGTTCCAGTACCGGGCCGGAAGTTGACTTTAAATTACCGCCCATCTCGCGGGCAATAATATTGGCCAGTGTGGTTTTACCTAAACCCGGTGGGCCAAAAATTAAAGTATGGTCGAGTGCTTCACCACGTCCGCGTGCGGCGCCAATAAAGATTTCCATTTGCTCGCGTACCACCGGTTGACCAATGTAGTCATCGAGGGAAGTGGGGCGAATGGCACGATCAAAATGATCTTCGGGTTTTTCAGAACCACTGATGAGACGGTCTTGCATATTAAGTCAGTTCTATTTTCGTGAATTCGATTGTCGCGTTATGGTCATACATAGCACATTTAGTTGCACGGCCGCGAATGATGAAAGATATTCACTGCTTTCGCGTAGGCGATGCCTTACTTTTGACAGGGCAAAAGTAACAAAACCCTTTGCAGAAATATGGCATGTCCATATGCCATATTTCTGCGGCAGCATCCATGCTGCCTTTCATTGCATCTATTTACACCTATAACTTCAAATTATGAGGTTATTTATTCATCGATTTTAATGCGGCGCGAATAATATCAGAGGCCTCGGTGAAGTCACCTTTGGCTGCATTCACCAGTTTCTGTGCTTCTAAAGGTTTATAACCTAAAGATTGCAAGGCAGCTTCGGCTTCAGCAACAGCCGAGTTACCACTAAACTGGATTTGCTGTGCTGATGCAGGATTATTGGCAGTGCCGGCAGACATCGCTTTAAAACGGTCACGCAGTTCAATCATCAAGCGTTCAGCGGTTTTCTTGCCTACACCCGGAACTTTCACCAAGCTGTTGATATCTTCATGTTCAACGGTATGAATCAGCATTTCTACACTTAAGGTCGATAAAATGCCGAGTGCCATTTTAGGCCCCACACCGTTGACTTTCAGCAGGGTACGGAAAATGATTTTCTCTTGAGCATTCAAGAAGCCATATAAAAGCTGAGCATCTTCACGAACGGCAAGATGCGTCCATAAGGTGACTTTTTGGCCTTTCTGTAACTGGCAAAATGTAGAAAGCGGAGTATCCACTTCATAGCCCACACCATTTACATTTAACAGTACTGTCGGTGCTTCTAAAGCCAGTACTTCACCAATGAGACATCCAATCATTTTGAGTTTTTCACTTATCTATCGTTGGTTGCATAGTAGTGAGCATTTGCATGAAAGGCAAAATGCACACGTCATAATTCTTTAAAATAAGCAGAAATTTCAGCCAAAATATCTGCAAAATCTTTATATCAAGCCTGCCTTATTGCCTTGTAGCTCTTGTGACAGGTTATAGGCCTGATGGTCAGAGAACTTCGAAATAATATCTAGCACCTGCATAATATTTTCATAGTGGTTACTTTGAAAATTCACCCCTGCACGCTGCAACATCGACATCAGGCGTTGTTCTTTAAAGCTCAGGGTTTTATGCGGTGTGGTCAGGGGAATAAAAGCATCTAAAATATTTTGCAGGCTTTGATGCGCAATAATTTCCAGTCCGGCCTTTTGCGGATGTTCAAAGATTTTTTCACGGGCCAGATTTTTTGCCCGTTCAATGCCGCGTTCAATATCTTGAGAGCAGTATTGCAATAAGCTACCTTTAAGTTGGCCTGACAAAATCTCATAGTGATGTCTGGCAAAGGCACTCGTGACTTCATCTACCAGTCGTTTCATCACACGACCACGTAAAGCGGCAATTTTTTGCTGCCATGTGGTGGTTGGCATAGACAGTTCTTGAGGTGTTCCATAATCAGCAATCAGGTCAAGGAAAATGGGTTCCACTTCTTCATAAGATAGCATGTTTAAAATAATGCCATCTTCCAGATCAATCAGGGCATAGCAGATATCATCTGCAGCTTCTAATAAATAGGTCAGTGGATGACGGCAATAATGATATTCACCCAACTGAATTAAACCCAGCTGTTCAGCAATTTGCTTCAAAATCTCTTTTTCGGACTGATAACAACCGAATTTTGCCCGCTGACTGGCCGGACGGTCGCCTTGTGAGGCAATTGTTTTAGACAGCCACGGATATTTAAGATAAGCGCCTAAAGTTGCATAGGTCAGGCGCATACCGCCATCATTTGGGTGGTAGTCAATTTTAGTCAGCAAACGTAAACCTTGGGCATTGCCTTCAAATTGACGTACATCGGCTTGTTCTTCAGGCGAGAGCTTTGCTAAAAAGTTGCCATGTGAAGCATCATCAAACCATTCGCGAATCGCATATTCACCGGCATGCCCAAAAGGTGGATTGCCAATATCATGCGCCAAACATGCGGCCTGAATAATGGCACCGACATCGGCAGGGGAAATCCAAACCGGGAGTTGATCTTTGATTTTTTCCGCGGCCAGCATGCCCAGGGAACGTCCAATACACGACACTTCAAGCGAATGGGTTAAACGGGTGTGAATGCCATCGTGTTGAGTTAGCGGGTGAACCTGGGTTTTACGGTTCAGCTGGCGGAAACTTTGTGAGAAGATAATGCGGTCATAATCTTTATGAAATGGGCTACGTGCCTGTTCTGAACTTTGTTTTTTGCTACCCATACGAACTGTCGAAAGCAGTTCTAACCAACGCATTTGTTCCATTTATCATTATTCAGTGAAGACCTGAATTCATCATGCCAAAAAAAAGTGCCACAGACTAGAGCAGCACGACATGATTTGTCTCGCTAATCAAATGCAGAACAAATCGTGCTCATTGCAGCTTATGCGGGTGAGTCGACAAGAGAGCATATAAGCAGATAAAAACAAGATTCAAACGTGATGCGGTAACTATAATTGAAAATAGGGATTCAGAATAAACTCAAGTCGTTGCGATAATATTTAGAAACAAGATATTAATGGCTCAAATTTAGATAAAATTCAAAAAAATTATCTGAAAAATAAAATATTCTTGCGTGTTCTTGAGTGAATTGATGGCACATTCGTGAATTTCTATCTAGCTGATTTTGCCAATACACAGTAGAATATGCGCTCTCTCTAAGTCACATTGGCGGTATGGTCCAAAAGACCTGCCCGTGGAGCCAAAATCAGCATGTTTATCGTGGCCGGTGCACCAGCACACTCTTCTTTTAAGAAAACTCAACTCTTAAACCGTCTCGCGTCAATGAGTTCTGTTCAATCAATTGAAAGTCAATGGATTTATCTGTTTGATCAAGCGCTCAACGAGCAGCAGCATCAATCTGCATTACAATTATTAAACGATGGTGCTTCTTTTGAAGTTCGCCAAGCGGCAAATGATGAAATTCAAATTTTAGTTACACCGCGTTTAGGAACAATCTCGCCGTGGTCTTCTAAAGCGACTGATATTTTTGCCAACTGTAATACCCCGATACACCGCCTAGAACGCGGTGTTTTGTTTACTTTAAAGGGTATTTCCGAAGTATCTGATGAAGTTAAACAAGTTTTGCATGACCGCATGACTGAAAGTGTGTTTCATCAAATTGAAGATGCTGCGGCATTATTCTCTGAGACTGCACCAAAGCCTTTAAATAGCATCGATATTTTAGGTCAGGGCAAACAAGCACTGGTTAAGGCCAACTCTGAATTTGGTTTTGCACTTTCTGATGAAGAAATTGATTATCTAACCGAAGCCTTTATCAAGATGGGTCGTAACCCGCATGACATCGAACTGATGATGTTTGCGCAAGCGAACTCAGAGCATTGCCGTCATAAAATCTTTGGTTCTGAATGGACAATCGATGGTGAAAAACAGCCATTGTCATTGTTCCAGATGATTAAAAATACCTATAAAGAATCTCCTACAGACGTTTTATCTGCCTATAAAGATAACGCTTCTGTAATCGTGGGCTTTGATACGCAGCGCTTCTATCCTAAAAAAGACGAAGCAACCGGTCACCACATTTATAAATACAAGAGCCAGGCCGCTCACATCTTAATGAAAGTGGAAACGCATAACCATCCAACAGCGATTGCACCATTTGCCGGTGCTGCGACTGGTTCAGGCGGTGAGATTCGTGACGAGGGTGCAACAGGGCGTGGTGGTAAACCAAAAGCAGGTTTAACCGGCTTTACTGTTTCAAACTTGAACATTCCAGGTTTTGAACAGCCGTGGGAAGAAAACTACGGCAAGCCATCACGTATGGCATCTCCACTTCAAATCATGATTGAAGGCCCATTGGGCGGTGCTGCATTTAACAACGAATTTGGTCGTCCAGCCTTAAATGGTTACTTCCGTACCTTCGAACAAAACGTAAATGGCGAAGTGAAAGGCTTCCATAAGCCAATCATGATTGCTGGTGGTTACGGTAACATCCGTCCTGACCATGTGGAAAAAGATGCGATTCAACCGGGCGATTTACTGATCGTGCTTGGTGGTCCAGCGATGCTGATCGGCTTAGGCGGTGGTGCTGCATCTTCAGTAGATAGCGGTAAGCTGGGTGAAAACCTGGACTTCGCTTCTGTACAGCGTGAAAATCCGGAAATGGAACGCCGTTGCCAGGAAGTGATTGATGCCTGCTGGCGCATGGAAGATTACAACCCGATCGTATCTGTACATGACGTGGGTGCGGGCGGTGTATCCAATGCGATGCCTGAGCTGGTCAACGATCATGAATTAGGTGCAGTCCTTAACCTGCGTAAGATTCCATCGCTTGAGCCAGGCATGTCTCCAATGGAGATCTGGTCGAACGAAGCGCAAGAACGTTATGTATTGGCAATTCGTCCAAGTTCTTTAAGCCTGTTTGAATCACTTTGTGCACGTGAGCGTTGTCCGTTTGCAGTGTTGGGTGAAGCGACTGAAGCTCGTCACTTAACCGTTGAAGATCCATTATTTGAAAACAAAGCCGTGGATATGCCAATGCAAGTGATGCTTGGCGGTACACCACGCATGAGCCGTTCATATGAAACGATTGAATGCAAAGGCGATGACTTTGATGCCACTCAAGTGGATTTGAAAGATGCGATTTTCCGTGTACTTAAAAACCCAACTGTTGCGTCTAAATCATTCTTGATCACTATCGGTGACCGCTCAATTACCGGTATGGTTGCGCGTGACCAGATGGTCGGTCGTTGGCAAGTTCCTGTAGCAGATGCTGCAGTCACTACAACCAGCCTGGTCGGTTACACAGGTGAAGCCATGGCGATGGGCGAACGTCCACCGGTTGCATTGCTCAATCCAGCGGCTTCTGCACGTTTGGCTGTAGCTGAATCAATCAGTAACATTATGTCTGCAAAAATCGACCAGATCAGCGACATTAAATTGTCTGCAAACTGGATGGCTGCAGCAGGTCAAAAAGGTGAAGACCAGGCGTTGTTCGAAGGTGTGAAAGCCATTGGTATGGAAATGTGTCCTGCTTTAGGAATTGCCATTCCTGTAGGTAAAGACTCATTGTCTATGCGTACCACCTGGAATGACGAAGGCGAAAATAAAGCAGTAACTTCTCCAATGTCAGGTGTAATCACTGCATTTGCTCCTGTGACTGACGTACGTCAAACATTGACTCCTGAACTGAAAAATGAAGATTCAGTACTGGTACGTATCGACTTGTCTAAAGGTCAGTTCCGTCTAGGTGGTTCGATCCTGGCTCAGGTGTATAAAGCCATTGGTTCAGTAACGCCTGATGTAGACAGCTTCGAAGATTTCAAAGCATTTTTTGCATTGGTGCAGGACTGGAACAACCGTGGCTTGATCAAGGCTTACCATGACATCGGTGATGGCGGCTTGTTAGCTACTGTTGCAGAAATGATGTTCGCTTCACGTCTGGGTGTGGCTTTAGAAGATCAATCTACTGCAAGCCTGTTCGCTGAAGAAATTGGTGCAGTTCTGCAAATCACTACTGCTGATTGGGAAGCGTTACAGGCAGAAATCGCTGAATCTTCACTTAAAGATGCAATCACTGTAGTAGGTAAAGTGAACAATACTGACCAATTGACTATCAATGGTCTGGTACTTGAACGTGCTGATCTACAAGTAGCATGGACTGAAGTTTCGCATCAAATCCAGCGTCTACGTGACAACGTGGAAACTGCGGATTCAGAGTTTGCCTTAATTACAGACAAGAATCACAAAGGTATTATCGCTCAGCCTACATTTGACTTGAACGAACCTGTAGAAGCACCGTATATCAATTCACGCCGTCCAAACATGGTGATTTTACGTGAACAAGGCGTAAACGGTCATGTGGAAATGGCTGCGGCATTTGACAAAGTTGGCTTCAACACTGTTGACGTACATATGAGCGACTTGCTTGCTGGTCGTATCAGCCTGGACGACTTTGAAGGTATTGTGGCTTGTGGCGGTTTCTCTTACGGTGACGTAATGGGCGCAGGTGGTGGTTGGGCTAAATCGGTTCTATTCAACCCTAAACTGCGTGACCAGTTCGAGAAATTCTTCCATCGTCAAGAAACCTTCTCTTTGGGTATCTGTAACGGTTGTCAAATGTTGTCACAATTGGCTCCACTGATTCCGGGTGCAGAAAACTGGCCGCGTTTCCACCGTAACACTTCTGAAGTGTTTGAAGCGCGTGCAGTCAACGTTCGTGTAGAGAAATCTCACTCGATCTTGTTAGACGGTATGGAAGGTTCGATTCTTCCAATCGCTGTAGCACACGGTGAAGGTCGTGTAGTTGCAACTGAAGACAAGATTGCTGCATTAAATGCAGGCAACCAAGTCAGCCTACGTTATGTAGATAGCTTGGGTAATGCTACACAGCAATATCCATTGAACCCGAACGGTTCACCAGAAGCGATTACCGGTGTGACTTCGAAAGACGGTCGTGCAACAATTATGATGCCGCACCCTGAACGTAACTTCCGTGCAATTCAGCATTCTTGGAAACCTGAAGAATGGACTGAAGATGGTGCATGGTTACGTATGTTCCGTAATGCTCGTAAGTTTATTGGTTAATATTTCCCGAATTTAAAAAGCCACCTTCGGGTGGCTTTTTTATTTTTAATTTTTTTAATTTTTATTTCTCCTGCTGGACTTGGTTTGGATTTTGCTTTTATATTGGTGTGAAAGATAATTTGTGTGTTTTATGCACAATGACGATGCAATATGGAAGAAAGATGGTTCACTAAATATAAGTTCAGAATTGAATCTCTAAGCGAGGTGACACAATGCTAAAAACTGCAACCTATACAAATGTTGATAAAGCGACTTTACGTAAGAAAGGCTGGATGTTTTTTATGGCAGTCGTAGGGTTACAAATGCTGTTTTTGATCGGTAGCTATTTGCTTCAAAGTTCTTAATTTTTAGATTGAAAAAGCCACCGTGAGGTGGTTTTTTTGTGCTGGCTATTTTAATAAAGTCATAGCTTCGCTGATTGTGCAAAGTTTTAATGAATAACGCGTAAGCAATGTTTTACTTTTGAAAGGTCAAAAGTAACAAAACCCTTTTATTTGGCAGAAGATACATCCTTGTATCTCTGCCAAATGTGCGACATCCATGTCGCTAGTCATGTGATTTAGTCTTTGAGAGTTCTTAAGGAGATAACGGTTCCTGCTGCTTCGGATCAGGCATAGGCGCCGTTTCTTCTTCCTTGTTATAAGGATTTTCCAGTGCTAATGGCTGCTCAAGTTCAGAATCAAATACATCAGTCAGCATACTGTCGTAACGTTTAGCATTATAGGTTGCCAATTTTGATGCTTCATCTTCAGTTATAAAACCGATTTCTACGGCATCTGCAAGACGTTCATCAAAAGTTAAGCCTTTAAATTGACCTTTAGATTCTGCTTTCTTGAATTTATCCCACAGTGGTTCTATTTCCAGCAACATGTTAAATGTTGATTCCATACGACCAGTCACATCATTTTCCGCAGTGGTGTAAAACACGTGTTTTTTCAATTCCTCGCGGAAAGCATTGTCCTGCATAATGATATCACCAGCCTGTTGTTTCAAAGCATCACTTGGTTTTTTCAAAGGTCGGCCCAACGGAAAACAGATAAATTTGATCAGACCGGCTGCCATACCTACCGGGAAGTTTTCAAACAAGCCATAGAATGCTTCTTGAGCATTGTAAAGTGATTTTTCCAGCGCCAGTTTGGCATGAACCTGTTCAGCCTCAGTTTTTTTGCCATGTTCATAATATTTAATTATCGCCGTGCTAATAAAAAGATTGGCATGAATATCGGCCAGGCGGCCGGACAGCATTTCTTTGCGCTTAATATCACCGGCGAGCAGTCCCAGACACATATCGGCAGTGACTGAAAAGTCGGCACTTAAACGGTTAATAATCTTGTAATAGGGACGGCTAAACTCATCTACACTTTTCGGTGCATCGGATGAGCCACCGATATATCCATAAGCGAATGCACGTGCAGTACGATTCAAAGTATAGCCTAAGTGTTTAAACAGCATATCGTTAAAAGTGGTCAGGGCAGTATCTTTATCCTTGGCTTGTAGCAATTGTAATTCCTCAAACAAATAAGGATGGCAGCGCATTGAACCCTGACCAAAAATCATTAGGGAACGACTTAAAATGTTTGCACCTTCCACGGTAATTGACACAGGTATGGTCTGATACATTAATGCCAGAAAATTGCGCGGACCCATTTGTACCGCACGACCGCCGACCACGTCCATGCCATGATTGACCACATGGCGCATGGTTTCAGTGGCGTAGTATTTGGCCATTGCTGTCATGACAGCAGGTTTGCCGCCCTGATTCAGTCCACAGGTGACTAGGTAACGAAAGGCTTCCAGCATATAAGTTTCGCTGGCAATATCACTGGTTGCCTCCTGTACACCTTCGAATTTACCGATAGAAATTTTGAATTGCTGGCGGATTTTGGCGAAAGCACCTACGTTTAGATAGGTCATTTCACTTGCGGCAGTGGATAGCGCAGGAAGGGAAATACCGCGACCTACTGCTAGACATTCCATGAGCATACGCCAGCCTTTGCCAATATTTTTTCTGCCTCCAATAATCCAGTCCAGTGGAATAAAGACATCTTTACCATCCACCGTTCCATTCATGAAGGGTACGCCCGGATTGTGTCTTGGCCCTACTTTTACACCCTCATGGCTGGCAGGAATCAGCGCACAGGTGATGCCATATTCCATTTTGCTTTTATCACCCAACAAACCTTCCGGATCGTACAGCTTAAAAGCCAAACCTATGACGGTGGCAATTGGGGCTAGGGTAATCCAGCGTTTGGAGAAATTCATTCGTAGGCCAAGTACTTGCCGACCATCAAACTCGCCATAACACACCACGCCGGTATCGGGAATGGAACCAGCATCTGAACCTGCCTCAGGGCTGGTGAGGCCAAAGCAGGGGATTTCTTTCCCTTTGGCCAAGCCCGGTAAATAACGGTTCTTTTGTTCTTCGGTTCCGTAATGAAGGAGTAACTCGCCCGGCCCTAAAGAGTTAGGCACCATACAACTGACCGCTGCTGTTAAGGAGCGCGAAGCGATTTTGCTCATAATGCGGCTTTGGGCAAATGAACTAAACTCGCGACCGCCGTATTCTTTGGGAATAATCAGGCCTAAAAAGCCATTGTCGCGAATATAAGTCCATGCTTCGGGAGGTAGGTCTTTATAATTATGGCGAATTTCCCAGTCATTCAGCATCGAGCATAATTGTTCTACTTCATGATCTAAAAAAGACTGTTCTTCTTCTGAAAGGGTGGGATAAGGATAACTTTCGAATTTAGACCAGTCGGGTGCGCCCATAAACAGGTCTTTTTCCCACCAGCTGGTACCTGCATCCAAAGCTTCGCGCTCAGTGGTGCTCATTGTCGGCATGGCATTGGCCAGCATCTTATAGGCAGGTTTGGTGATGAATGCCATTCGTAATGAATCAATCATCACAATTAAACTGATGAGGATGAGCGGAATACCAAAAATCAGCGACCAGGGACTGATAAATGTAGTAATGACAGCCACAATAATAGTTGTAATAGCACCGGTATTTCGACTCAATCCAAAAAAGAAGATGGCCCATACTGTAAAAAATTGAATAAGCAGACTGATGATGAATAGCATTTATTGTCTCCAGTTGCTTACACCAGTACAAAGCCAGAGAAACAGTAAAGGATATCTGGAAATCGCAAGATAACTTATTGCACTGTTTTATTAGAATGACTTTGGGTGTAATAAAAATATTGTTGTTAAGATCGGGAGGCGAATGAAAAACTTCTATCCCGAATTTATAAAATTAAATCTTGTTTTTAACATAGAGTGTTTTTTGAGTAGTGTAAAAGATTGAACTGTAAGATAAATGTCACGAAAAGTAAGGGAATATTGTATATGCAGGTGTTTAGATTTTCATTTTTTGTATGGCTTCATAAATAATGTAAAACGATTCATCGACATGAAGCCTTATTATAAGATTCAATTTATTTAAAGGATGAGTTGCATGCTGAAACTGATTTATTACGTCCCTGAATCTCATTTGGAATCGACAAAACTGGCAGTGTTTGCAGCAGGTGCAGGTGGAGTAGGCAATTATGAACACTGTGCCTGGCAGGTATTAGGTACAGGGCAATTTAAGCCGCTAAAAGGTGCAGATCCTTTTATTGGTGAGGTCGGAGAACTGGAACAGGTAGAGGAATGGCGGGTGGAAACCATTGTGCCTGAAAATCAAGCATCCAATGTGGCAAAAGCACTCAAGGCTAGCCATCCGTATGAAGAGCCTGCGTTTGAGTTTATTCAGATGGTGGATATAAATTATTGATGATATTTGATTGGTGAAAGGGTGACATGGATGTCACCCGCTAGCCAGAGGTTCAGGGATGAACCTTCTGGCTAGCAAAGATTTTGGTTACTTTGATCTTTCAAAGTAACGTAAATGCCTATGCAAATTTAAACTGAGTTATGACAGCATATGAGGCTGTGCCAATTGATTATTCAAATCAAACCTTTTGAACAAATAACTCACGATCAAAACGGTATTGCGGGAAGAACACGCCGTCTTTAGCCCGTTCACCGGCAGCAATCACCATCACAGGATATTCCTCATCATTGAGATTTAAAATTTTATTGACCATAGGCTCATCAAAACCTTCCATCATGCAACTGTCAAAACCATAAGCCCTTAAAGCCAAAACCAGATTTTCACAAGCTAAAGCTGTGGTTTTGCTTGCCCAAAGTTTTGCATCTGCCGGGTTAAAAGCAGTTACTGGCAATTGCTTATCCAGTGTACGTGCAATTTTGAAAGCAACTTTCTTAAAGTTACCCAGAGCATTGAAATAACCCGTTTTATAATTATATGGAATAAACTTGTAATACTTCTGCACAGCAGCAGGTGTTTCCGGAAATGGGAACTCGGAAATATTCATCTTTGCCATTTCATCAATACGGTCGGTACGTGCCACACAAACAATTAATTCCGAAGCTGTTTTTGCTGCAAGCTGGCTTAAACAGGCTTTGACCAGCTGTTTCTTTTTGGAAGAGTTCTGCACCACATAAAAAGTCCAAGGCTGTAAATTGGATGAGTTTGGGGCAAGCAAGGCAAGATCTAAACAGTCATCCAGTACTTCTGCAGGAATGGGTTTTTTCGTAAATTTACGTACAGAACGACGGCTTTGTACGACTTTTTTAAAGTTTTCAACATCAATATCTGTTGGGGCTGGCTCAAAATAACGTTTCTTTTCAGTTTGGGTTTCGCTTGATTGGGTCATCTTTGTTTACTCAGCTTTTAAAGCTTGAAATTTAGATCTATTAAAACGCATAAAGCCACCGAACAATGTCATTATTCAGTGGCTTTTCATTTAACTATAAAAAATTAGTTAAATTGTGCAAAATCTGGTTTACGCTTCTGCATAAATGCAGCAACAGCTTCAGCCATTTCAGGTGAAGATACACGCTTCATAAAGATTTCAGCTTCATCATCAATACAGCCAATAATTTCTTCAAGATTGTGCTTCATTAAGGCTTTGGTCTGTTTGATCGACGCTAGAGGAAGTGCAGCCAGAGTTTGTGCCTGTTTCAGTGCAGTAGCATAAACGTCATCTTCAATGCTATTTACAATTCCAGCACTCAAGGCTTTTTCGCTGTTAATTTTTTGTGCGGTGAATAGCAACTCTGCTGCTTTATGATAACCCGCTTGCTGGATTAACAGTTTGCTTGAAGCACCTTCAGGAGAAAGCCCAAGGCTGACAAATGGAATCTGGAACAGGGCAGTGTTATCACTATAGACCAGGTCAGCATGTAACAGAATCGTTACCCCAATGCCAATCGCTACACCGCGTACAGCGGCAATCAAAGGCTTGGAAAATTTTGCAGCTGATTTCAAAACCACGAATGGAGGTGCATCACCGGCTTTACCTGCAAGAGGGGTCTGGATAAACTTCATGAAATCCTGCATGTCGTTACCGGCACTGAAGTCGGCATCCGCACCACGCAAAATCACCACGCGAACCTCTTTATCCTGATCGGCTTCATCCAGTGCCTGGGCAATTTTTAGATACAGCTCGCCGTACAAGGCATTTTTAGCTTCAGGACGATTAATGGCTAAGGTAAGCACCCCATGCTCTAAATTCGCATTCAAATGTTGATGTGGTTGTTGAATACAGCTCAGTGTCATCGTACTATCCTTGCTTTAAAATTTAATTTGATTTTATGGCGTTTATTATGTCGCATATTTATTTTAGCGGCACAACTCACGAGTCATAAAAAATTTGAACCGTTATGAACTATACATTTGATTATCTGGTTTTCATTGGTCGCTTTCAGCCCTTTCATCTGGCACATATGCAAACCATTAAAATTGCATTGCAGCAAAGCCAGAATGTGATTCTGGCTTTGGGCTCGGCACAGAATGAACGCAATATTAAAAATCCATTTAGTGCTTCCGAGCGTGAACAGATGATTTTGTCCAACTTTTCAGAAGCAGATCAACAGCGGATCAAGTTTGTGCATGTGATTGATGTGTATGACGATCAAAAATGGCAACAACTGGTGCAATCTTTGGTAACTGGCGTAGTCGAGCCCGAAGCGAAAGTCGGATTAATTGGTCACTTTAAAGATGAATCTTCCTATTATCTGAAGCTGTTCCCGGAATGGCAGATGGTAGAACTGGACAGCCTGGTCGGGGCAATTTCAGCAACGCCACTACGTGAAGCTTATTATCGTGGTGAAATTATCGAATCGGCTTTTCCGCTCGGAACCAGCGAGTTTTTACATAAGTTTAAAAATACTGAGACTTATCAACAATTGGCACATAAGTTTGCAATGAACGATAAAACAAATCTGAGCTGAAGCTGTTTTAAGTATTGAGTTCATTTAATTGTTAGGCAGCAACATGATGAATCTATTCTTAAAAAATATTGTTTATGCAGGATGTCTCTCAGCTGTTTGTATGTCGGCAGTTTATGCCAAGAGCTGGAGCTTGACGCCAAAAAGTGATGTAGGCTTTAGCATTAACTCATTGGGCTTGACTGTAGTGAAGGGGAGTTTCCAGCAATTTAAGGCAACAATGCAGTTTGATCCGCAAACACTGCAACAGGCATCAACAGAATTTACCATGCAAGTCGATAGCCTGAATGTTTCCAAACCAGGTTTAAAAAATATGATTATGGGTGAGGACCTGTTTTATACCTCACGCTATAAAACAGTGAATTTTAAAAGTACCCAGTTTAAACCGCATGCTACCAACAGATATCGGATTCGGGGAAATCTAACCTTGCGTGGTGTCACCCGTCCAGTTGTGTTTGATACCATCTTAACGCCCAACAACAACAATCCAAATCTGCTCGATGTGAAATCAACTACCGTGATTAACCGCTCGGATTTTGGCATGAAAAAAGCGAGTACTGGTGTGGGTGAAAAGGTGAGTATTCATCTGATTGGGCAATGGAAAGCTATATAATTCAAATACATTTTTAATTGGACCATTTTAAGAAAATTGTCTTAAGATCTAAAATTCTTCCCGGAATGGGAGATGGTGGAACTTGATAACCAGATCGGCGCAATTTCAGCGACCCCGCTGCGTGAAGCCTATTATCGTGGTGAAATTATCGAATCTGTTTTTCTACTCGGAACCAGCAAGTTTTTACACAAATTTCAAAAAATGCCCATTTACCAACAATTGCAGGACAAATACCTGACCCAAGATAAAACCAATCTTGCATAATCTTCAGTAAGCTACTAGGTCGAGGCAAGCCATTGCAGCGATTCAGGAGTGGGTAAGATGAACCTCAACACAAGCTTGAAATGTATCTTCATTATGGGTGTCCTCAGCTTAAATATTAACGCGATCAACGCGTATGCCAATACCCAGCAGTGGTCGCTCACGCCAGCAACTTATGTCGGTTTTGATATCAAGTCGATGGGCTTTTCGATCGTAAAAGGCAAATTTGAGCAGGTTCAGTCCAGTATGAGCTTTGATCCCGCAGTCCCACAAAATGCCTCTGCCCAGTTTGTATTGAATGTGAATAGCTTGAGTCTGACAATGCCATCGCTCAGAAATTTAATTTTAGGTGAAGATTTCTTTTATGCTGAAAAATACCAGACCGCAACATTTACCAGTCATCAATTCATCGCTTTAGGCAATAATCACTACAGCATAAAAGGGGATTTATCCTTGCGTGGCGTGACCCAGCCGGTAGTTCTGGATACCCTTTTAAAACCCAATCCGACCAATCCCCAGCTGCTGGATGTTGAAGCTAAAACAGTGGTTAAACGCAGTGACTTTGGTATGAAAAAAGCATTCGGCGGCATAGGGGAAAAAGTCAATATTGAGGTCTTTGGCCAGTGGCAGCCCAAATAACGCAGCATATCCATCTGAAACCAGTTTTTGTGGATCGGGTTATTGCTCATTCATGTGATGTGGTGCATTTTCCAGCAAGTCTAGCGTCAATTGTTGTAATAGTGCAGATTGCTGCTTCCAGTGATGCCAATACAGTTTCATCTCGGTTTTGGCATCCGGAATCACTTCAATCAATTTTCCTGTTTGAAGATCATCACCCATTTGATATTGCGGTACTAAACCAAAGCCTAAACCCAAATGTACTGCTTCTACAAAGGCAGTCGAGGAGGGAATAAAATAATGCGGATAACTTTGCTGGTTCAGACCAAACAAGTTCAGGATCACCTGATGATGCATTAAATCTTTACCATTAAAAATAATGGCTGGAGCATGTCTTAAAGCATCGCGGTGAATTCCATCTTTAAACCACTTTTCTACAAAAGAAGCTGTTGCCACCATGTGGTAAGTCATCTGTCCCAAGTAATGCACTTCACAGCCTTTCATGGCAGTGGATTCTGTCGAGATGCAGGCATTGACCAAACCGGTTTCAAGCAGTTGATGGGTTTGGGTCTGGTCATCCAGAGACAGTTTTAGCGCAATCTTTTGCTCAATCAATGTGCTTTGCAGGACTTTAAGTAGCCAGGTCGATAAAGAGTCGGCATTGGTGGCAATACTGAATTGATGAAACTCATGCTGGCTGGATTGCCCCATGAACTGTTGTAACAGATTCTGTTCACGTAGGCGTTGATGCTGTAAATGTTCTAACAGCTTTTGACCGGCTTGCGTCACCCGGCAGGGACGTTCGCGCAGCAATAAAATCTTTCCCAAATCTTTTTCTAAAGCCTGCACCCGTAATGTGACCGCAGAAGCGGTAATACACAGCCGCTGTGCAGCTTCGTCAAAACTGCCGGATTCCGCAACGGCAAGAAAAGCTTCACAGGATTTACTTGAGAGCATGGTAATAACCTAAGAAAAATTTAGTAAGATTGATATTTTCTTAATCATACTTAATTTAGGCTTTGAGCTGGGATAATTCACTACAGGATTTTTGAATTATTTTTAAGATTTAGTACGTATGTTAAATAGTGCTTTACACGGTTTTGCCATGGCTTTAAGCCTGATTGTGGTGATTGGTGCACAAAATGCTTTTGTATTGAAACAAGGGATAAAACAGCAACATGTTTTTGCCATTTGCCTATGTTGTGCCTTGTCTGATGCAATATTGATTTCAGTAGGAGTACTGGGATTTTCAGAACTGGTTTTGTTGCATCCGGATTGGCTGAATATTGCCAAGTATTTGGGTGCGACTTTCCTGTTGATATATGGGGCACAACATTTTTATCAGGCCTGGAAAGGGGAGCAGCGTTTAGACCTTACTCAAGACGAAGTACCTTGTTTATGGAAGGTCCTGTTGATTTGTTTAGGCTTAACTTGGCTGAACCCACATGTGTACCTGGATACAGTGGTGTTACTCGGCTCAGTCTCGACCCAATATCCCAACACGCAACTGTATTTTGCCCTAGGGGCAATCAGTGCATCATT
Organism: Acinetobacter sp. NS-4; assembly: GCF_037402435.1. Taxonomy (NCBI): domain Bacteria; kingdom Pseudomonadati; phylum Pseudomonadota; class Gammaproteobacteria; order Moraxellales; family Moraxellaceae; genus Acinetobacter; species Acinetobacter sp. NS-4. The sequence continues at coordinate 61,485 of NZ_JBBEUE010000001.1, forward strand.
CCTGTTCTTTTTTAGCTTGGGCTATGCAGCACGTTATTTGCAACCGATGTTTCAACGCCCACAAGCCTGGAAAATACTGGATCTAATAATTGGCTGCGTGATGTGGTCTATTGTCATTTCCTTATTGAAATAAGTAGATGCACAACACAAAAGAAAAAGGCATGAGCAATACTATTTCTAGTTAAAATCATGCCTTTTTTATAGGGGGAAATTAAGCGGCTTGCAGAGCTTTCAAGTCTTCAAGCACTTGTTCTGCATGCCCTGCGGCTTTGACCTTACGGTATTCTTTTAGCAGTTCGCCGTTATGGAAAATAAAGGTTGAACGCTCAATACCCATGACTTTTTTGCCATACATATTTTTTTCTTTAATCACATCAAAAAGATTGCACAGAACTTCTTCTTTATCGCTAATCAGGTTAATGCTCAGATTTTGTTTTTCGGTAAAGTTTTGATGGGCTTTTACCGAGTCACGTGAAATACCCAGAATTGTAGTATTCAAGGCATCAAACTGGTCTTTCAGGCAGGAAAAACCGATCGCCTGTGTAGTACAGCCCGGGGTAGAATCTTTAGGATAAAAATACACAATCAGCCATTCGGTCGGTATTTCAGTCAGGTTAATTTCACCGCTTGTGGTTGGGAAGGTTTGATTGGGCAGCGTAATAGCAGACATGTGTGGATCCTTATAAAGTCGAATTTATCATATTGATCTTAAGTTTATGCTGACATGATAGCGAATTTAGTCCTGCTTATGCTGAAGTTGGGATATAAATTTCAACCATAAAAAAGCCTGCAACGATGCAGGCTTTTATTCAATCTAAATCAACTTATTTTTTAGGTTGTTGAGCAGATTTCATTGCTTCTTCAGTCAGGCTTTTAAGTTTTCCGGTCAATTGTGGGCCGAAACAAGCTTGTAAGTCTTTATTTTGTTTTTGTACAAAAGCTAAAGTCGCAGGGCTTTTCTTTTGGTTAATGGTACTTTGGATTTCCCATTTTTGTGCATTGGTTAAGCGACCATCGGCTTCAACTGCACAAGTACAGTATTTGCTTACTTCAGATGAGCTAAGTTTTTTACTTTTACCAGTTTCTTCTTTACAAACATTAATTAAAGCAGATTTTACATTAGTGCTTTTATAAGCTTCTTGAAGCTTATTTGTTTCAGCTGCATTTGAAGCAGTAGCCATTAATGCAACCGCAGAAACCAATGTAGAAAGAATAATGTTTGACTTCAAATTTTTCATGTACTGTACCCTGTTATGACGGTATATAACGTGTCGGATCGGCGATACCCGCATCAGCAAAACCTTGTTTACGTAAGCGGCAGCTATCGCATTTACCACAAGCACGTCCTTGGTCGTCTGCTTGGTAGCAAGACACCGTTTGACTATAGTCTACGCCATGTTCTATACCTAAGCGAATGATATTTCCTTTAGATAAATGTAACAAAGGTGTTTCAAATTTAAGAGGTTTTCCTTCTACACCCACCTTGGTTGCCAGGCGCGCCATGTTGGCAAAAGCCTCAATAAATTCAGGGCGACAGTCAGGATAACCTGAATAATCAACGGCATTAATCCCAATTACAATCGCTTCTGCACCAAAAACTTCCGCTGCAGCGAGCGCATAAGACAGAAATATGGTGTTACGTGCTGGAACATAAGTTACAGGAATACCTTCTTGTTCATGTTCCGGCACATCAATGCTGTGGTCTGTTAACGCAGAGCCGCCGAGGTTACCTAAATCAATATTAATGACACGATGTTCTACACCAGCACGTTGTGTTAATGCTCTAGCCGCATCCAGTTCAGTGGTGGAACGCTGACCATACATGAAACTTAAAGCAATACATTCATAACGTGCTTGCGCCCAAGCCAAACAGGTTGTTGAGTCTAAGCCGCCAGATAACAAAACTATGGCACGAGGGCGCATATTCAAATCTCCAAACAAATATAGGTATTCAAGAACAGAAATAAATTAACGACCAGTTTCATCATTCCAGAGCAATTTATGCAATTGTAACTGGAAACGAACAGGGAGATGGTCTTCTAAAATCCATTGTGCTAAATCACGGGCAAGTTGAGGCAAACGTACTGCACCTTTTTCCACCGCAAAAGCAGGCGAGAACCAAACGGTACTCACTTTATCGGCGAGTTGGTATTGTTCAACCTGCTGTTTTGACCATTCATAATCTTCCCGATTGCAAATCACGAACTTGATTTGGTCATGCTGGGTTAAATGATCGAGATTACTAAGCAAATTTCGTGCAACTTCACCGGAAGTCGGGGTTTTTAAATCGAGTACTTTAGAAACGCGCGGGTCGACTTTAGACACATCTAAAGCACCACTGGTCTCAAGTGAGACTTCACAGCCCAAGTCGGCTAAACGCTGCATCAAAGGCAGGGCGTTAGGCTGTGCCAGTGGTTCACCACCAGTCACACAAATATAAGGGGTTTTAAAATCGAGCGTGGTTTGAATAATATCTTCTAGTGATTGTCGCTCGCCACCTTCAAAAGAATAGGTGGTATCACAATAGGTGCAGCGTAAAGGACAACCGGTTAAACGAATAAAAACCGTAGGCAAACCCGCAGCATTGGCTTCACCTTGCAATGAATAAAAAATCTCCGTGATGCGTAAACCCGCAGACGGATCAGAAACAGGAATAGCGGAAGATCGAAGAGTATTCATAACAAAAAATTACCACACCAAAAAATGACAGAGCACAAAAACAAAAATCCCTACGATCATTGCTGACCGTAGAGATGAGGAGCGATCGCTCCGCAACAGACTTAAGAAATCTTAGTCTTCGCGTAATAAATCGTTCAAGCTGGTTTTTGCACGGGTTTTCGCATCTACTTTTTTCACGATGATTGCAGCATACAGGTTGCAAGTACCATCTTTAGATGGAAGGCTACCTGAAACCACAACCGAACCTGCAGGAACGCGGCCGTAATGGATTTCGCCAGTTTCACGGTCAAAGATTTTAGTTGATTGACCAATAAACACGCCCATAGAAATCACAGAACCTTCTTCTACGATTACGCCTTCAACGATTTCAGAACGTGCACCGATGAAGCAGTTGTCTTCAATAATGGTTGGATTCGCTTGAAGTGGTTCAAGAACACCACCAATACCCACGCCACCAGACAAGTGAACATTTTTACCAATTTGCGCACATGAACCTACAGTTGCCCATGTGTCAACCATGGTACCTTCATCCACATAAGCACCGATGTTCACGTATGAAGGCATCAATACCACGTTTTTCGCCTGGAAAGAACCTTTACGGGCAACAGCAGGTGGTACTACACGTACGCCTGCAGCTTTAAACTGTTCTTCAGTCCAATTAGAAAATTTAGTTTCTACCTTGTCGTAGAAACGAAGATCACCAGACTCGATTGGTTTGTTGTCATTTAATTTAAAAGATAACAAAACAGCTTTTTTAAGCCATTGGTGAACAACCCATTCACCGTCGATTTTTTCAGCCACACGAAGTGTACCGTTATCTAGGCCAGCAATAGCTTCTTCTACAGCGCTACGAATTTCAGCGGAGCAGTCTGCCGCAGTGAAATTTGCACGGTCTTCAAAAGCTTGTTCAATGATTGTTGAAAGCTGAGACATGATCTTCCATTTCCAAAAAAAATTTTCAAGATTTTACACTATATTGAGACAGAAATAGATGAAAAAGTGGCTTTGGATCGGAATTAATTATGAAAGAGGCGAAAAATAAGATAAAAAATCAGCGATGAATAGTAAGTAAACAAAAAATGATTTAATAATCAAAAGCAAACAGAAAATGTATCAAAAAATAACAAAAACTCAGCAAATTTCGAATAAAAGTTGAGCAATTAATATTTTATAGTTTTAATGATCAGAAAAGCACTAATGATGAAAATAGAAATTTTTGAGGAGATCTATCATGAAAACTTTAGCTACGATTTTAGCAGCATCTGTATTAACTGCTATTGCAGGAACAGCTATGGCAGCTGATGATGCAGTAGTGCAAGATGGCTATACATTTGAGCGTAACCAGCTTATTCCTACCGGTGTTCGTGCTGAAGTAGGGACAACTGGTTATGGTGGTGCCTTGCTTTGGACTGCAAACCCGTATGTCGGTTTAGCCCTAGGTTATAACGGCGGTGATATTTCTTGGACAGATGATGTATCAGTAAATGGTACAAAATATGACTTGGACATGGATAATAAGCTGGCTTATTTGAATGCAGAAATTCGTCCTTGGGGTGCAAGTACAAACCGTTGGGCACAAGGCTTATACATGGCTGCGGGTGTAGGTTATCTGGATAACCAATATGATTTACAAAAACGTATTGGAGATGGGGAAACCTTAAGCATTAACGGCAATAACTATCAATTAGCTGTTGCAGGTCAAGAAGGTAATGTACGTGGTCAAATGTCCTACGAAAACGACATTGCTCCTTATGTAGGCTTTGGTTTCGCACCAAAAATTAATAAGAACTGGGGATTATTTGGTGAAGTAGGTGCTTACTACACAGGTAACCCAAAGGTTCAATTAACACAAAATAATCTAGCACCAGTAGCAGGTAATACCATATCCGCTCAAGTTGCAGTAGATCAAGAAGCGAATGAAATCGCAAATGATGATAAATATCAATGGTTGCCAGTGGGTAAAGTAGGCGTAAGCTTCAACTGGTAATCAAAGATTGCCCCATTAAAAAAACGAGCTTCGGCTCGTTTTTTATTTTTTCAAAATTAAATTATGCAAAATTAAGCTGGTTTTAGTTAAAAGCGATAACCGACCTTAAGGCCATAAGCAATAGCTTTGTTATTGTTTACTGAAGATAACACGCCAAATAAATTGCCTGCACCTTCTTGATCAGTCTCAATTTTGGCTTTGTTTAGCTTGAAATATTTAATGCCACCAGCAATAAATAAATTAGACTGCACATTATAAAACCCGCCAACTCCAAAACTATAATAACCATCCGAAGGGCTTAAGGTAGAGGCTGGATTGCTAATACCTGAATCCATCCCTATATCTAGGGCCGATGTCCAGTGCTCATTGAAGATATGGGCAAGTCCCAAGGTGGCTGAAAGCTGATTTTTTTGATAATCCACCAAGTTGACCGGTGTAGCTTTACCCCGGCTCATCAGGGGAGAAACCATTTTAAAATTTTCCAATTGACCCAACGCAAAGAGGTATAGATAACATTGCGAGGCGTGATCCCGGATTGAAACTCGAGATTTAGCGACTGCGGTGTGTCGATGCTGATGTGCTGTGCAGAGCTTAAACTCAAGACTGGAATTGCAGGAATGGATGAAGTCTGCTCATAAAATTGTGGCGTATGTTGAATTTTAGAACGATAGGTGAGAGAGGTTTTTAGTGCATATTCAGGAATTTGATAGCTGATACCTGCCAACCAGCCCAAGGCCGAGTCTTTATCCATATTTGCAATATAATCAGCCTGTATTCCCATCGATTGCCCTGAAATTTTCAGTTGAGTGTCTAGGGTCTGATAACTTAAACCGCCATAAAAATTCCAAGCCGAATTGGGTTGATAGCCTAAAAGCGTGGTCAGATTGTGAGTGTCTATTTTAAAACGTACTGCATTGACTAAATTTACCGGGCTGCTGCTGACTGGTTCGAAGGCATAGCCTACATCTGTAACAAAGTGAATTATTTATTTGATTGATAAGTAAAATAATAAAAAATTTGAATTAAAATTAAAAAAAGGGATATTTAATATCCCTTTCTTAATCAATCAAATTTTTAATCTTCGGGATAAGCCAATTTTTTCAGTGCCTTGATATCTGCTTCTGGCGAGCAGAGTGAAATAAACTCATAGCCATAACCGCGCAACAAATGTCCTTTACGTACCGCAATCCAGGTGGTATTTACACCAAAGATATCGGTTGGAATCTGTTTAAGGCGATAATCCCGTTCTGCATCATAAGCGACATTGTTAACAATACCGACGCCCATATTCAATTCCACATAGGTTTTGATCACATCGGCATCCAGCGCTGACATCACAATATCAACATCAATGCCGGCATCTTCAAAAGCCTTGTCAATTTTAGAACGCCCTGTGAAACCGCCGTGGTAAGTAATAATCGGAAATTGTGCCAAATCTTCCAGCGAAATATCTGTTTTGTTGGCAAGTGCATGGTTTTGCGGTGTAATAATACTGTGTTGCCAATTATAGTAAGGTACGCTAGCCAGATTTTCTTCAGTGGTTAAAGATTCGGTGGCAATACCAATATCTGCTTCGCCTTGCAGCAACATTTCGGTAATTTCAACCGGACTGGCTTGTTGCAAAATCAAATGAACTTTCGGAAATTCTTTTTTGAACTGGTTGACAATCGGTGGCAACACATAACGCGCCTGGGTATGCGTGGTTGCAATGGTCAGGGTGCCTTCATCGACACGGTTAAAATCATCTGCAAGACGTTTGATATTGTCTGCATCCACCAGCATGCGTTCTACAATGCCCAGTAAAGATTGACCCGGTTCAGTCAGGCCCAGTAAACGTTTGCCTTTACGAATAAATAGTTGTACGCCCAGCTCATCTTCTAAATCTTTAATATGCTTACTTACTCCAGACTGTGAGGTATAAAGCGCCGCTGAAGCTTCAGTTAAATTAAAGTTCTGTCTAACGGTTTCTCGAATAATTCTTAATTGTTGGAAATTCATAATGCTGTATACCTTAAAAGGGATGGGGGCTGTTTTTGGCCCCATCTATTTGTTATTAAGCGACGTCATTGGCAAACAAATGCAATGCCGTTGGGCTTAACCACACTGTTTGATTTGGCTTAAATTGATGTAGTTTCGCTTCTTCCGAGTTAAGCGAAATTTCAATTAAATTGCCTTGGCGGTCTTGCAGCTCAGCAAGGACTTTGCCGGCAATCCATATTTCACGTAAGAAAGTGGCTTGAATGGCATTTTCTTGCGGAGCGGCATGAATACGCAGTTCGCTTGGACGCGCAAAGGCAATAATTTCACCTTGCGGCGCATCTTTGGCTTGTGGCAATTGCAGACGGTCATCACCAATCTGAATAATGCCTTGCTGGTGTTGGCCTTCGAATCGGTTGGCCTGACCCAGGAAGTCGAATACAAACGGGGTTGCCGGTTTTTCATAAACTTCACGCGGCGAACCGATTTGCTCGACATTTCCTTTGTTCATGACCACGATCTGGTCAGCAACTTCGAGTGCTTCTTCCTGGTCATGGGTGACGAAAATCGAGGTGATATGCAATTCATCATGCAGGGTACGTAACCAGCGACGCAATTCTTTACGCACTTTGGCATCCAGTGCACCAAAGGGTTCATCCAGCAATAATACGCGCGGTTCAACCGCCAATGCACGTGCTAAAGCAATACGCTGACGTTGACCCCCCGAGAGTTGTGCAGGATAACGGTCTGCCAAAAAGCCCAATTGAACCAGATCAAGTAAACGGGAAACACGTTTTTTAATTTCGGCTTCAGATGGTCGGGTAGAGCGCGGGCGCACACGTAAACCGAAGGCGATGTTGTCAAATACGGTCATATGACGGAACAGGGCATAGTGCTGGAATACAAAACCCACTTCACGTTCGCGCACGTGAACATTGGTTGCATCTTCACCTTCTAAAATGACCCGACCGCCATCAGCCGATTCCAGACCCGCAATAATACGCAGTAGAGTGGTTTTACCACAGCCTGAGGGACCGAGTAATGCTACCAACTGACCATCTGGAAAATCGAGTGAGATGTTTTTAAGTGCATGGAATGCACCAAAGTGTTTTTCAATATTTTTAACTTGAATACTCATGATGTCATTCCTTAAGAAACTGTTGAATCGTCATTACGTTTGTTTTGTCGTTCTTGGCGTATCTCTACCCATGTTTTTAAAATCAGGGTCACAATAGCCAGTAAAGCCAAGAGTGAGGACACGGCAAACGCAGCACTAAAGGTATATTCGTTGTAAAGGATTTCTACATGCAGCGGTAAGGTGTTAGTTTCACCACGAATGTGACCAGACACCACCGATACTGCACCGAATTCACCCATGGCACGGGCATTACACAGAATGACACCGTAAATCAGACCCCATTTAATATTGGGTAAGGTCACTTTCCAGAAAGTTTGCCAACCTGAAGCACCCAGTACAATTGCGGCTTCTTCTTCTTCTGTACCTTGTGCTTCCATTAACGGAATCAATTCACGAGCCACAAAAGGAACGGTAATAAAGATGGTCGCAAGCACAATGGCAGGAACGGCATACAAGATTTTAATGTCATGATCCATCAACCAGCCACCAAACCAGCCTTGGGTACCGAAAATCAGTACTAACATCATGCCGGCGATCACAGGTGAAACAGAGAAAGGTAAATCAATAATAGTGGTCAAAATGGATTTGCCACGGAAATTAAATTTCGCTACCGACCATGCAGCTGCTACACCAAACACCACGTTTAATGGAACGGCAATCACGGCTGTCAGTAAAGTCAGTTTCACCGCAGACAAGGTATCAGGATGCACCAGTGCCTGAAAATAAACCCCGACACCTTGTTTAAACGCTTCAACAAAGACCAGAATTAAAGGCAGAATCAAGCAGCTTAAAAAGAAAATCAGGGCAATGGTGATGAGCAGATAGCGAATCCAGGTGGGTTCACGGGTAGCATCGCGGGACTGCAATTTCTCGGCCAAAGCATTGCTGTTGGTGATTAAACTCATCGTGCAGTTCTCCCGGTACGTTTGCTTGCCCATGCTTGTAACAGGTTAATCAGGAACAAGATGGCAAAGGACAGTACCAGCATTACGACTGCAATGGTGGTTGCACCGGCATAGTCATATTCTTCCAGACGGGAAATAATCATCAGCGGCGCAATTTCAGTCTCGAAGGGCTGGTTACCGGCAATAAAGATGACCGAGCCGTATTCACCTACACCACGTGCAAATGCCAAGGCAAAACCGGTTAGTAGCGCAGGAAACAGAATCGGTAGAATGATTTTGCTGATAATCTGAAAACGGTTCGCACCCAATGCCGATGCTGCTTCTTCCAGTTCGGTTTCCAGATCACTTAAAACCGGTTGTACGGTACGGACTACAAATGGAATACCAATAAAAATCAAAGCCAGAGTAATCCCGATTGGGGTATATGCCACTTTAATGCCTAAAGGCTCTAAATACTGACCGATCCAGCCTGTAGGGGCATATAAAGATGTGAGTGCAATACCGGCAACGGCTGTAGGCAAGGCAAAAGGCAAATCGACCAAAGCATCCACAATACGCTTGCCAGGGAAGCTATAACGGACCAAGCACCACGCCAGCAGTAAACCAAAGACCACATTGACTAAGGCTGCAAGCAGGGCAGCACTAAAACTTAACTGCAAAGATTTTAAGATACGTTCTGAACTTAAAATTTCCCATAAACCGTCCCATCCAATTCCCAGTGATTTAATAAACACTGCCGAAAGTGGAATAAGCACGACTAATGACAAATACGCTAGGGTAAAGCCTAGAGAAAGACCAAATCCTGGCAGCACTCGGGATCGCTGCGACATGATGACTCCTCAAAAAGAGCGAATGCTGACTAATAAAGTCAGCGAAAATAAAAGTTTAAATCGGCACAAGCATAATTTGCAGGGTTCAAATTGCAAATTTAAAAAAGCACTTGTTATCATCAGTAAAATTGATGTGTTGCAACACATTTTCTGAAATCAAATAATCATAAATTTCAGGAAAAGATCCAAAACCGGAAGCAACATTAATATGTCCAACTTGACCCAGGTTAATTGGATTGAGTTTCCATGCTTTGGCCAGGAATTGCGCATCCTCAAAATTTAACCAGGGATCATTTTCACTAATCAGCATTGTGGTTGGTACAGCAATTTTAAGCTGATGAAAATAGCGTTGATAATCTTGCTGGCTATCTCGCGAAAAACCGGCTTCACCAAAACGGGCAGGATTGGCCGGTGCAACCAGAATCAAATTTTTAATTTTTTGATTTAATTCCGGATGCTGGGCTAAAGCTGCCACAGTGGTTAAACAACCAAAACTATGTGCAACAATCTGGACACTGCCTTGAATAGGCGCCACGGTCTTTACAAACTCGGCAATCCAGTTTTGTAACACCGGCGTGTTCCAGTCCTGTTGCTGCACACGCGAGCATGACATGAGTTGTCGTTGTAACCAAGACTGCCAGTGCGCAGATTCACTGTCACCTACACCCGGAACAATTACGGTATGAATCATGTCGATGCTCCTGTCTATCGAACGCTATTATTTTGCACTATTGGCTTTAACTATTTGGTCAAATACGCCGCCATTTTCAAAGTGCGCTTTTTGAACTTTGCTCCAGCCACCAAATTCTTGATTGATGGTGACCAGTTTTAATGGCTTAAATACTTTGCTGTATTGCGCCAGTGTTTGTGCGTTGCGTGGACGGTAGAAGTTTTCAGCCGCAATTTGCTGGCCGCGTGGCGAGTAAAGGAAATTTAAGTAGCCTTTGGCCAGATATTGGTTGCCTTTTTTCTCTGCATTTTTTTCGACAATCGCCACAGGTGGCTCAGCCAAAATTGAAAGAGAAGGGGTCACAATTTCAAACTTGCCCGGTTGTTCACGAAGGGCTAAGTGAGCTTCGTTTTCCCAGGCCAACAGCACATCACCAATGCCACGTTCTGCAAATGTTGTGGTTGAACCACGTGCGCCAGAATCGAGAACCTTGGTGTTTTTATAAATTTTACGCACAAATTCCTGTGCAGTTTTGTCATTGCCACCCGCCTGGTGTTTTGCCCAAGCCCATGCCGCTAAATAGTTCCAGCGTGCACCACCAGAAGTTTTAGGGTTTGGGGTAATAATGCCTACACCCGGTTTAACCAGATCGCCCCAATCTTTAATCTGTTTCGGGTTGCCTTTGCGTACTAAAAATACGATGGTAGAAGTATAGGGGGTTGAGTTTTGTGGAAGTTTCTTTTGCCAGTTGGCGGGTAAAAGTTTGGTTTTTCCCGCAATCACGTCAATGTCGGCAGAAAGTGCTAAAGTTACAACATCGGCATCCAGGCCATCAATGACCGCACGAGCTTGCTTACCTGAACCGCCGTGTGACTGTTTGAAGTTAATTTTCTGTCCAGTACGGCTTTCCCAGTATTTGCTGAAATCTTTATTCACGTTTTCATACAGTTCGCGTGTTGGATCGTATGAGACGTTAAGGAAATCTTTCGCTGCAGCACCCAGAGAAAAGGTGGAAACGACTGCTGCTAAAACCCCAAGTTTCAATTTTGCTGAAATGCTCATGCGAACCTCAATATTTTCAAATGTTTCATCACATGGATGCAGAATAGCGCTATTCTTTATGCATAAAAAATAATAAAAAATGAATTTTATATGAATAAAAAAGATAAATGGGGCTGGGTTCATAAAATAAGCACCAGTCTTATGAATAAAACTGATGCTTTGTTTACTTGATTGAGATTATTTGGTGTTATTGGCTTTTACGATCTGGTCAAATACACCGCCATTTTCAAAATGCTGCTTTTGAACTTTGGTCCAGCCGCCAAATTCTTTATTAATGGTGACCAGTTTCAATGGTTTGAATACGGATTTATGTTTTGCCAGTATTGCTGCATTGCGCGGACGGTAGAAGTTATTGGCAGCAATGGTTTGACCTGCAGGTGAATACAGATAGTTGAGATAAGCTTTGGCTAAATTCAGGTTGCCGTCTTTCTGTGCATTCTTCTCTACAATCGCCACAGGGGGTTCGGCCAAAATAGACAACGACGGTGTGATAATTTCGAACTTGCCCGGTTGTTCACGAATCGCTAAATGAGCTTCGTTTTCCCAGGCCAGCAATACATCTCCAATGCCACGTTCAGCAAATGTAGTGGTTGCACCACGTGCACCCGAGTCAAGTACTTTGGTGTTTTTATAGATTTGACGTACGAATTCCTGTGCTTTGGCATCGTTACCGCCTGGCTGATGTTTTGCCCAAGCCCATGCCGCCAGGTAGTTCCAGCGTGCACCGCCAGAAGTTTTAGGGTTTGGGGTAATAATGCCGACATTATTTTTCACTAAATCGCCCCAGTCTTTAATGCCTTTCGGATTACCTTTATGTACCAAAAATACGATGGTAGAAGTATAGGGTGTTGAATTATTCGGGAACTGTTTCTGCCAGTTTTTTGGCAGCAGATTCGAGTTTTCTGCAATGGCATCAATATCTGCTGCAAGTGCCAAGGTCACCACATCGGCACCCAGACCATCAATCACTGAACGTGCCTGTTTGCCAGAACCGCCGTGTGACTGTTTAAAATTAATATCTTGGCCGGTGGTTTTCTTCCAATATGCGCCAAACTCTTTGTTGTAGTTTTCATATAATTCACGCGTTGGATCATAGGAAACGTTTAAAAAGTCTTTTGCCAGTGCAGTAAAAGATGTTGCTGAAATAAGAGCTGCTAAAACCCCGATTTTTAGTGAGCGCATTTTGCTATCCTTTGAATTTGAATTATTAATGTTTCGTAACGGAGCCAAGCATAGCCTTATCTTTTTTGTTGAAAAAATAATAAGAAACGAATTTGATATGAATAAAAAAGCTATTAATTTAAGGCGGCTGTTCTTAAACTAAGTCATCATTTACAGGATATTTGCCTATGCCATGTTTTAAAAATGCACAGCAAATCAACGAAATTTCATTACTAGATCGTGCCTTCCATTATGGTGATGGTTGTTTTACCACTGCGCGTGTGCGACATGGCAAGATTGAACTTGAAAGCCTGCATCGGGCACGGCTACAGTTAAGTTGTGAACGGCTGATGTTGCAGGCAGATTTAAGCTGCATTGGAAAAACTTTGGCTCTACTGCAACAGCAGTTTCTTGAATTAAATGGCACATTAAAAATCATCATCAGTCGCGGTGAGGGACAACGTGGTTATAGCCTGCCTGATCATCCGGCAGATGTCTGGGTGTTTTTTTATCCCCAAGCAGTCGATGATTTTCACATTGAAAAAATTAAATCCGGTGTATTGCAACAAGCATTGGGGCTGAGCATGCCCAATCTGGTCGGTTTGAAAAGTCTGAACCGTCTGGAACAGGTATTGTTAAAACATGAAGCTGATCAGCACGGATGGGCAGAAGCTTTGGTGACCGATGTACAAGGCACTGTTGTTGAAGGCGTAAGCAGTAATTGTTTCATTCGTTTAAACAATACCTGGGTTACGCCAGAACTCCGTTATAATGGCGTGCATGGGGTGATGCGGGCCAAAATTTTGTCCCGGATGCAGCAGCAGGGCATTCATTGTGAACAGCGTTTTATTGAAATGGAAGATATTTCAAAATTTGAAAGCCTGTTTTTCTGTAATGCCTTAAGTCCCATGAAAGCTGTGACTGAACTTAACCGGCAACCGTTGAATATTCAGCCGTGTATTGAACTCTTTAATATCCTTCAATTGAATCAGATTCATTAATATGTCTAGCAAAAAGCAAAAATCGAAAAATAAAACTGCATCAGGATTTCCTTTAAAAGGCATCCTTATTTTAATTGCAGGTCTGACGGTATTATTTGCAGTCATCTTGGCTGCCAGCTTGTTCAAGTCGTATCCGGTGCAAGGTGAAAAGCAGATGCTGGCGATTGGAGATGGTGACAGTTATTCAGGCTTTATTGACCGTCTAGCTCAGCAAGATAAGGTTAGTTTTCCTATTATCTTGAAGCTTTATCAAAAAATCATGATTCATGACAGCATGAAAGCTGGTGTTTATGAAATTCGTCAAGGCATGTCGGTACGTGAAGTGCTGGAACTGGTCTCGAATGCTGAAAATGCACAGATGAACCGCATTCTGGTGATTGAAGGTACGACCTTTAAACAGTTAATTGAACTTCTAAAGAAAGATGATTTGGTCACTAAAGAAGTGTTGAATCTTCCGCAAGATCAAATGTTAAAAGCCTTGAATATTCCATTTAACCATCCTGAAGGGCTGTTTGCGCCAGATACCTATTTCTTTGCCAAAGGTGAAACCGATAAAAAGATTTTGACCGATCTATATAAACGTCAAATGAAGGCTTTGGATGCGGCATGGGCCAATCGTGCCAGCGGTTTACCTTATAAGGATAAATATGAAGCGCTGATTATGGCTTCAATTGTGGAAAAAGAAACCAGCCTGGATAGTGAGTTAAATCAGGTATCAGGAGTATTTATCCGTCGCTTGCAACAAGGCATGCGTCTGCAAACTGATCCAACCGTGATTTATGGCATGGGCGATCGTTATACAGGTAATATCACCCGCACCGATTTGCGTACGCCAACAGCTTATAATACTTATACCAACAATGGCTTACCGCCGACACCGATTGCTTTGCCAAGTCAAAAGGCGATTGAAGCCGCCATGCATCCAGATAACTCTAATAACGTTTATTTTGTTGCAACAGGGAATGGGGGGCATAAATTCACTAGTAATTTGCAAGACCATAATCGTGCTGTGCAAGAATATTTAACTGTAATTCGTTCAAAAAATTAAGGAGTGGGGGATGTTTATTAGTTTTGAAGGCACTGAAGGTGTCGGGAAAACCACACTCATTGGTAAAATTTATGATTATCTGCAACAGCAAGGTCATGAGGTTGTACTGACGCGTGAGCCGGGTGGTACGCCGATGGCAGAACAAATCCGTTCCCTGCTGTTGTCAGTCAACCATGAAGAAAGCATGTCGAATGACACAGAACTGCTTTTAATGTATGCGGCACGTGCACAGCATTTACAGCAGGTGATTGTTCCGGCATTGAAGGCAGGTAAAACAGTACTGTGTGACCGTTTTACCGATGCAAGTTTTGCTTATCAGTGTGCAGGGCGTGGCTTAAGCAAAGAAAAACTGGCTTTATTAAATGCAAATTTTGTTTCGCATATGCCTGATATCACTTTTTGGCTGGATGCGCCGACTGAGCTGGGGATGTCACGCGCACGTGCACGGGGTGCGCTAGATCGCTTTGAGCAGGAGAAAGCCACGTTCTTTGAGAAAGTACGTTCAGGCTATCAGCAGCTTTGGCAACAGCAGGGGGAACGGATTAAACGTCTGGATGCCACCCAAACACCAGAACAGGTATTCACTCAGGCACTCGCGTGTTTGCAATCGGTGTAGTCATCCCTAGCAATTGGGTTTAAATGAAAAATCTTCTATAGTGGCTAACATTATGGAAGATTTTTTTATAAACAATGAAAAGTAATAAAGTCGAAATTATTGAATTTTTGCAACGTGAATTTCCGCAAAGCCTGGAAAAATGTGAAATAGAAACAGTCACTGAAAAAGGAGCCACCATCTTATATCATGTGGATGAAGCCGATTTAAGACCGGGTGGAACGGTGTCTGGCCCGACCATGATGACCGCTGCTGATTATGCGCTTTATATTGCCATACTGGGTGAAATCGGTATTGTTGCCTTGGCTGTCACGACCAGTTTATCCATCAATTTTTTAAGAAAACCGACGGCAGCACAGGATATTCGTGCAGTTTGCCAATTAATGAAAGTGGGTAAGGCCCTCATTGTCGGTGATGTATGGTTATATTCCATCAATTTAGATGAACCCATTGCACATGCAGTGGGTACTTATTCCATCCCACCCCGACAATAAAGAGATATCATGCACATTGAAAAAGCCGAACAAAGATGTTCGGCTTTTTTATTTAGACTAGACGGGTTTAAGCATCTACATTGACCAACGGAGTTTCCACCTGGAAGTTGGGTGGAGTCAGTACCGTTTTACGCAATTCAGGCCCAAGCTCCGGATAATCCAGAGTGTAATGCAAACCGCGTGATTCCTTGCGTGCCATGGCACAGCGCACAATCATCTCTGAAACCAGTACCAGGTTACGCAGTTCAATCAGGTTTTTGCTGACATGGTAATCCTGATAATATTCAGTGATTTCACGCTTCAACATTTCGATACGATGTAAGGCACGTTGTAGACGTTTAGTCGTTCGTACAATCCCCACGTAGTTCCACATAGTCTGACGCAGTTCATCCCAGTTTTGCAGAATAACGACATTTTCATCCGGATTCATAACTTGGGAGTCATCCCAGCTTGGCGCATCAGGAGAAACATAATCCGGATTGAACAGGCTTTCTATATGTTTTGCTGCACTCATGCCGTAGACGAAACATTCTAAAAGTGAGTTACTGGCCATTCGGTTAGCACCATGTAAGCCGGTATAAGAAGTTTCACCAATGGCATATAAACCTTCGATGTCGGTCTGGCTATTTTCATCAACCACCACGCCGCCACAGGTATAGTGGGCTGCAGGAACCACTGGAATCATTTCTTTGGTAATGTCGATTCCTAGTTCAAGTAACCGTGCATAGAGGGTCGGGAAGTGCTCTTTAATAAACGCTTCATCTTTATGGGTAATGTCCAGCCAGACATGACGGATACCCAAACGCTTGATTTCATAGTCAATGGCACGTGCCACGATATCACGCGGTGCCAGTTCCGCACGTTCATCAAAACGCAGCATGAAACGTTCACCGTCAGGCAAGCGTAAATAAGCCCCTTCACCACGCATGGCTTCGGTAATTAAAAAGGAACGTGCTTGCGGATGATACAGGCAGGTTGGATGGAACTGGTTAAATTCCATATTGGCAACCCGGCAACCGGCACGATAGGCCATGGCAATACCATCACCAGTCGCAATATCCGGATTAGAGGTATACAGATAGGCTTTCATGGCCCCGCCACAGGCCAAGGCGGTAGAGGGTGCAAAGAAGGTATGGACTTTTTCAGTCTTTTCATCGAGCGCGTATAAGCCAAGGGCACGATTAGTTTGATCTTTCAGACCGAGTTTTTTTGAAGTAATTAAATCAATGGCAATATAGTTTTCAAAAATCGTGATGTTTTGCTTTTCACGGGCACGTTGCACCAGAGTGGTTGAAATGGCACGACCGGTCGCATCTGCAGCATGGATGATACGGCGCTGTGAATGTCCACCTTCACGGGTTAAATGCAGTTGTTCCTGTTCATCTAAGGTAAATTGCACGCCATGCTTTAACAGAAAATCGACCGAAGGTTTGCCGCCTTCTACAGTCTGCTTGACGGCTTCACGTTCGCATAACTGTGCACCTGCAATCATGGTGTCATCAATATGCTGTGCAATGGAATCGGTTTCATCTAAAACCGCAGCAACGCCGCCTTGCGCATAAAAAGTACTGGCTTCGGTGAGTGTCGATTTGGCCAAAACAGCAATATTGAAATGATCGGGTAATGATAAGGCCAGACTCAAACCTGCGCCACCACTACCCACAATGATCACGTCAAAATGATGTGTTGTATTTAAATTAGACATGTCCATCAGCTAATTCGAAAAAAGTTTGCTAATAACACCGCTTTTTTGATCAAAAGACAAGGGCTAATATGCTAATGTATGATGAGAAAAAGTAATAAAGCAACAAACTTTTAAGAAAGATTTAAGCTGTTGTTTATACAAATATAATCAAACATATTATTACCCAAGACAGATATATTTTATGCTAAATACTGTCTCTGCATACTTATAATGAATGGAGTGCATGCTTTATATGAACAATCGCGATATAAAAAAAGGAATGTATGCTGCTGTATTTACAATGGCGGCTATGCAAACACAAGCAGCTTCTTCGGTAGACTTTTCTAATCTGGTTGAACAAGTCAGTCCGGCGGTGGTCAGTGTAAATGTCGTCAAAAAAATGACTCAGGAAGAGCTGATCCAGCAACAGATCCCTGAAATTTTAAAACGTTTTTTTGGTAATCAAGTGATTGTTCCGCAGCAACAAAATCAGCAGGATAAAACAGCTTATGGCAGTGCATTCTTTATCAGTAAGGATGGTTATCTGTTAACCAATCATCATGTGATTGAAGATGCTTCTAAAGTAACTATTATGTTGAATGATCGCCGTGAAATTGATGCGACGGTGGTCGGAAGCGATGCACGTACCGATGTGGCATTACTAAAAGTCAATGGTTCCAATTTCCCTGAATTACGTACCGGTAATGTCGATCGGCTCAGAGTGGGAGAGCCGGTACTGGCCATTGGTTCACCTTTCGGTTTTGATTATTCTGCATCAGCAGGCATTGTCAGCGCGAAAATGCGTAACATGATGGGGGAAACCTCGGTGCCATTTATTCAAACCGATGTGGCTTTAAACCCGGGTAACTCAGGCGGTCCTTTGTTTAACCAGAATGGTGAAGTGGTTGGGGTAAACTCGCGGATTTTTAGTGGTACTGGCGGATATATGGGCCTATCGTTCTCCATTCCGATTGATGTAGCTATGGATGTGGCGGAGCAGCTGAAAAAGAATGGCAAGGTGACACGTTCTTATTTAGGTGTCATGTTGCAAGACATCGATCGTACCCTTGCAGAATCTTATAACCTGTCCAAACCTGAAGGCTCACTGGTCACTCAGGTTGCACCTAATTCCCCGGCAGCCAAAGCAGGCTTTAAGTCGGGCGATGTGATCTTGAAATATAATGGTTCACCCATTTCAAGAACTTCGGATTTGCTTAATTACTTAAACCGAACTACACCAAATCAAAACATTCAATTGCAAGTTTTACGCGATGATAAAACCCGTAATATCTCAGCAACACTCACCACTGCTCCAGATGATACCCCGGCGAAAGTGGAACAAGTTGCTGAACAAAAAGGTCCTGTTATAGGAGTTAGCATTCGTAACTTAACGGCTGCAGAACAAACGCAGTTGAATATTAAAGGTGGTATTTTGGTACAGGAAGTGAAGCGCGGGGGAATTGCTTCGCAATCACGTTTGATTGCAGGCGATATTATTACTCAAATCAATAATGAAACCATTTTGAATAGTAATGATTTTATTAAATCTGTGTCTGAATTGAAAAAAGGCTCAATTGCACGGGTTTCAATTATTCGTCAAGATCAGCGCGCAATTTTAGGCATGCGTATTGAATAATCTTAGACTATCAAATGAAAACCACTCTCTCGAGGAGTGGTTTTTTATATTTTGCAATTTTACTGCCATCCAAAATTACGTAGACTGTCTGGCCTTGAAGGTAATGTTTGCACAGCGTAAGGATCAGTGAAATAGATGAGCACAGTTTTTGATTTGGAAATCACCGTTCAAGCAAAAGATATTGACCGTTTGGGACATGTCAATAATGTGGTGTATATGCACTGGATGCAGGATGTAGCCACTGCACACATTGATGCCTTGGGTTTGGGCTTAAATGAATATCTGGAACTGAAACATGCCATGGTCGCAGTAGAGCATCATGTGCAATACCGTAAGGCGGCATTTGCAGGCGAAAAGATCATTCTGCGTACCTGGCTGGATGATATCAATGCCTTGTATTCTTTCCGCCAATATGTGTTTTACCGTCCGCACGACCAAGCGGTTCTGTTTATGGGAAATACGAAATGGGCCTGTGTGGAAATTGCTACTGGCCGACCAAAACGCATGTCTCCGACATTTATCCAAGCCTATCAGCCGATATCGGAACAGGTGAATCCTCTAGATTTTACCCAATACGATAAGATGGTTTCAAATTGAATAAATGAGTTCAATCCAGCTTTGCTTTGAAAATGACTGCACAAAGCGAAAAGGAACTCATTATTTAGAATACATTGAAAAATCCATCTGCTATAATCCTACGCAATTTCTATTCGGCTTTTGCCATGCATTAATTATTGGTTGCATGGCGTGTTTTTTCTCAAGGTAGCCCATGGCGCAAGCTAAAAAATCTGTTGATATTAAAAACATTCGTAACTTTTCGATTATTGCGCATATCGATCATGGTAAATCGACACTGGCAGATCGCTTTATTCAAACCTGTGGTGGTTTGCAAGATCGCGAAATGCAGGCTCAGGTTCTGGATTCTATGGAACTTGAACGTGAGCGCGGTATTACCATTAAAGCGGCATCGGTGACGTTGTACTATACGCATCCAAATGGTCAAGAATACCAATTAAACTTTATTGACACACCAGGACACGTGGACTTTTCCTACGAAGTATCACGTTCGCTTGCGGCATGTGAAGGCGCTCTTTTAGTTGTCGATGCTGCGCAAGGTGTTGAAGCACAGTCGGTCGCAAACTGTTATACCGCGATTGAGCAAGGCCTGGAAGTTTTGCCTGTACTTAACAAAATTGACTTGCCACAAGCTGAACCTGAGCGTGTGATTCAGGAAATTGAAGACATTATCGGGATTGAAGCGACTGAAGCACCAACCTGTTCAGCGAAAACAGGCCTCGGCATTGAAGGGGTGCTTGAAACTCTGGTCAATGTTATTCCTGCGCCTACTGGTGACCGTGATGCACCGCTACAAGCTTTGATTATTGACTCATGGTTCGATAATTATCTGGGCGTTGTGTCTTTGGTGCGTATCAAACAGGGGCGTGTGCGTAAAGGCGACAAAATGTTGATTAAGTCAACAGGTCAAGCGCACATCATTACCTCTGTAGGTATCTTCAATCCTAAACATACTGAAACAGGCATGCTTGAAGCTGGTGAAGTAGGCTTTATTATTGCAGGGATCAAAGATATTTTTGGTGCGCCAGTGGGCGATACCATTACGCTTGCGACTACACCAGACGTGGCAATCTTGCCTGGTTTTAAAAAGGTCAAACCGCAGGTCTATGCCGGTTTGTTCCCGATTGATTCAAGTGATTTTGAACCGTTCCGTGAAGCATTGCATAAGCTGCAAATCAACGACTCGGCATTATTCTTTGAACCAGAAAGTTCAGATGCTTTAGGTTTTGGTTTCCGCTGTGGCTTCCTGGGTATGCTGCATATGGAAATCGTACAAGAGCGTTTAGAGCGTGAGTACGATCTTGACCTCATTTCTTCTGCACCAACCGTAATTTATGAAGCGGTGATGAAGAATGGCGATACAGTTTATATCGACAGTCCATCAAAAATGCCTGATGGTTCAACGGTTGAAGATTTGCGTGAACCTATTGCTGAGTGTCATATCCTAGTACCACAAGAGTATCTAGGCAATGTGATGACTTTATGTGTAGAGCGCCGTGGTGTGCAAAAAGACATGAAGTTTATGGCGAATCAGGTTTCGATTACTTTTGAAATTCCAATGGCTGAAGTGGTCATGGATTTCTTTGATAAATTGAAATCATGTTCACGCGGTTTTGCATCACTCGATTATAACTTTGTCCGTTTTGAGAGTTCATCTCTGGTTAAGGTTGATGTGTTAATTAATGGTGAGAAAGTTGATGCTTTAGCAATGATTTGTCACCGTCAGGATGCACGTCATCGTGGTATTGCACTGGTTGAAAAAATGAAAGAGCTGATTCCGCGTCAAATGTTTGATGTGGCTATTCAGGCTGCGATTGGGGCGCAAATTATTGCCCGTTCTACTGTAAAAGCGATGCGTAAAAACGTATTGGCAAAATGTTATGGTGGTGACGTGTCGCGTAAGAAGAAACTTCTGTCGAAACAAAAAGAAGGTAAGAAACGTATGAAGCAGGTGGGGAGTGTTGAAATCCCACAAGAAGCGTTCCTTGCCGTATTAAAAGTAGAAAGATAATAAAAGAGGTCATTTAGCTCATGGATTTTGATTTTAATTTAATCCTTGTACCCGTCACACTGATTTTCTTTTTGGTGTGGCTACTGGATAAGTTTGTATTTAAACAAAGACAAACGCTAGGCAAGGGTAATGAAAATTTCATCATTACTTGGGCATATGACTTCTGGCCAGTTCTGGCAGTGGTTCTGGTGCTACGTTCATTCCTGTATGAACCATTTAATATTCCTTCCGATTCCATGGTTCCGACTTTAGAAACGGGTGATTTTATTTTGGTCAACAAATTTAACTATGGTATTCGCTTGCCAATTGTGAATACCAAAGTCATTGATGTGGGTGAACCAGAACGTGGTGACGTGATCGTGTTCCGTTATCCGCCACAACCGACCATCAGTTATATTAAACGTGTGGTCGGTTTGCCAGGTGATCACATTGTTTATGATCATGGACAACTGAGTATTAATGGACAAAAAGTGGCGAAAGTTCCGGTGGAATTTAGTCGCGAAAAAGATATTCTGGATACGCCTACTTCAATTTATCATCAAGAAACATTGGGTAAACACACATTTAAGATGCGTGAGCTTGAAGGTGTAAATGTTGCACGTCAGGCGCCATTTATTAACTATATTGAAAATGGTAAATATTCATCTGAAAATGGTTTATATTGGGAGGTAAAAGTTCCCAAAGGTCATTACTTCGCGATGGGGGATAATCGCGATCAAAGTGCTGACAGTCGTTTTTGGGGCTTTGTACCAGAGCAAAACCTAACAGGTCGTGCATTCTATAAGTGGATGCATAAAGAACCTGGATTTAAATTGCCGTCGTTTAATCGCAACGGTGTAATTGATTAAGCATGATTGGAAAAAATAACAAATGCGTAAAAATCAACAAGGGGCATCCTATATTGGAATTTTAATTACAGTGATTGGTTTTGCTTTTTTAGCAAAAATTGCAATTGCTGTTTGGGGGGCGTATTGGGATGATCGAGTAGTTGACAGCCAGATTATAGAACTGTTGCAAAGTAGCCCCGCCAATACTGCTCCTTCAAAATTCTCAGATCAGATGAATCAGCGTTTGGATATGAATAACGTTCGCGATCTTAGATTTAATGAAATTGCGAAAGTAGTGAATGTTGATGGTTTGCAAGTGAAAAAAGATTATGAGATAAGAAAGCCATTCTTGCTCAATATAGATTTAGTGTTAAAGTTCGAGAAAAGTTTTGATCAAAGGTCAACCCAAACTAAGTGATATGCGCTTAGTCCACCGTATCGGTTATCAGTTCAAACAGCCTGAATTATTGCAGCTTGCACTGACACACCGATCGGTTAGTCACAAAACTAACTATGAGCGTCTGGAGTTTCTAGGCGATTCATTGTTAGGGATGATCATTGCCCATTATTTGTATCAAGCCTACCCTCATGAAAATGAAGGGCGTTTAACGCGTATGCGTGCCACATTGGTTCGTCAAGAAGCATTAGGCAAAATTGCAAACGATTTGAAACTCGGCCCATGTTTAATTCTGAGCACGGGTGAGTTGAAATCGGGTGGACATCATCGGGAATCTATTCTTGCTGATACTGTAGAAGCGATTATTGGTGCAATTTATGTCGATTGTAATGATTTAAAAGTCTTACAAGACATCGTATTAAAGTGGTACACGCCATATTTAGACTATATCGAGCCTACAGACCAACTCAAAGATCCTAAATCACGCTTACAGGAATATTTACAGGCACGTAAAAAACCTCTCCCTGTTTACGATGTGGTGGATATTCAAGGTGATGCTCCCAATCAGCATTTCAAGGTGGAATGTATTATTGAGGGCTTGCCTGTGTTGTATGGTGAAGGTTCAAGTCGTCGCTTTGCTGAACAGGCAGTTGCGGCAGATATTTTAAAACAATTGGAGCAAAAGTCTTAATGACTACTCATTCCGATCACATCGATGCTGATCACGAGCCGCAAGAGAGCGGTAACGATTTAATTAATCAATTCTTTAGTTCACAAGGAACCACCATTCCTTCTGATTTTAAAAGTGGTTTTGTCGCTATTGTTGGACGCCCGAATGTGGGTAAATCTACATTGATGAACCATTTACTGGGTCAAAAACTTTCAATCACTTCACGTAAACCACAAACCACGCGTCATAAGATTGTCGGGATTGATAGCCGTGAAAAATCTCAGGCCGTATTCGTAGATACGCCGGGGATGCATAAGAAAGAAGTACGTGCCATCAATAAAATGATGAACCGTGCTGCACATTCGGCACTACGAGACGTCAATCTGGTACTGTTTGTGGTGGATGCGCAAAAGTGGACCCAAAATGATGAACTAGTTTTGGAAAAGCTGAAAAATGCTGAAATGCCGGTGATCCTGGTCATCAATAAGCTGGATACTTTTGAGAACAAAAATCAGGCGCTTCCATTAATTCAGGAACGTGCCAAGCTGATGAACTTTGCTGAGATTGTTCCTGTATCGGCTTTACGTGGTGCCAACCTTGAGCATTTGCGTAATACCATTGAAAAATATTTGCCGTTCCAGCCGCCACTTTATTCACTGGATCAAATCACCGACCGTTCAGAACGTTTCTTGGCTTCTGAAGTGATTCGTGAAAAAATCATGCGTCAGTTAGGTGAAGAGTTGCCTTATGATTTAACTGTGCAAATTGAGTCATTCAAGACTGAAGAAGCGACTATTAATACGAAAACTGGTCGTCCGAAAGCAGCCTGTACCTATATCGATGCGACTATTTTTGTTGATCGTCCAGGGCAAAAGGCGATCGTGATTGGTGAAAAAGGTTCAAAATTGAAGAAAATCGGGATGGATGCGCGTGCCGATATGGAAAAAATGTTCGAACAGAAAATCATGCTGACGCTTTGGGTGAAAGTCAAAGGCGGATGGTCTGATGATGAACGTGCATTAAAAAGCTTAGGTTATAGCGATATCTAAGTTTACACTTGAAAGGAACTGTAATGATTAAAGTGCTGTCTGTAGTCGCCTGTATGTTGTTTCTGCAAGGCTGTATTTATAAGGTAGTTACGGTTCCTGTCAAAGTGGCTTATAAAACCACTAAAGGCGTAGTCAAAGGTACCGCTGCCGTTGTGGGGGCAGTCATTCCAGATGGGGATGATGAAGAAAGTGATACTGATAATAAAAAGAACAAAGACTAGATTTAATTTGTCATGCGCAATGAACTCTTGCATGGTTATTTAATCCATCATCGTAAATACCGGGAGCGCAGTCACATTGTGCATCTGTTTACCCAAGAGTATGGCCGCATTGATGGAATCTTAAGGCAAACTCCACCTCCGCAATATCAACCCATTTGCTTGCAGGCTTCGGGTAAATCTGATCTTAAAAATTTTACCAAGCTGGAAATTGTCAATCAGCCGGTTTTTTTCTTTGGAGATGCCTTCTTTTCTGGCTTCTATTTGAATGAAATTATCCTTCGGTTATGTCCGGTCGAAGTAGAAATGCCGCAAACCTTTGTGCAATACCATCAAACTTTACAACAGCTTCAGCAGTTGGCACAGCATGAACAGCCCAATCTTTTTTTAAGGCAAATTTTGCGACAGTTTGAACATGTCCTGCTGGAAGAGTTAGGCTATGCACTGGATTTTACAGTGGATGCTCATCAACAGGAAATTCAGGAAAACCAGCATTATATATTCCAACTTAACGATGGTTTTATTGCCACCGCACAACAATCACGTTCGACTTTATTGGGACAGCAAATTCTGTCGATGCGTGAATATGAAAAAGGTAGGGATTTTAATCCTGAGCAGTTACAATTATTGTCACAACTGTATCGGCAAATGATCACCTCTCTTTTGGGAGACCGACCGCTGAAAAGCCGTCAATTGTGGATTCAAAATACTCAATCTCAATCTTAATTTAGAACCTAGTTAGGAAATTGTTATGGCTGCATTGCTTGGTGTAAATATTGATCATGTGGCGACATTGCGACAGGCGCGCGGAACCACTTATCCAGACCCGGTCAATGCTGCACTGATTTGTGAACAGGCGGGTGCAGAAGGCATTACCCTGCATTTACGTGAAGATCGTCGCCACATTCAGGATGACGATGTCCGCCGCATGCGTCCAGTACTAAAAACGCACATGAATCTGGAAATGGCAGTGACTCCTGAAATGGTTGAATTTGCCAAAGAAATCAAGCCGCATCATGTCTGTTTTGTGCCAGAAAAACGTCAGGAAGTGACCACTGAAGGTGGTCTGGATGTAGTCGGCCATTTTGAAGATGTCAAAGCCGCAACTCAGGCCTTGTCTGCCATTGGTTGTGACGTTTCGTTATTTATTGATGCCGACTTTGCCCAGATTGATGCAGCAGTGGCTTGTGGTGCTCCAACCATCGAGTTACATACAGGTGCCTATGCCGATGCCGAAACTGAAGAAACTCAGCAGCATGAATTAGAACGCATTGTCAAAGGTGCAGAATACGCGGCGTCTAAAGGTTTAGTGGTCAATGCAGGGCATGGTCTGAACCTTGAAAATGTCACCCCGATTGCCGCCATTCCGCAAATTCATGAACTCAATATCGGTCATTCTATTATTGCCGATGCTGTATTTGTCGGTTTAGCTCAAGCGGTTCAACAAATGAAAGCTGTCATTAAATCAGCAAGATAAGTTTTTAGAATTATGTCGTTAATAAATTATGATGATCTTATGAAGCCCGTTTTGGGCTTCTTGGGATGTGAAACGCCAAAAGCATGGTTAGATGAAGCCATGAATAACCTCGAGTTACTCATGCAAGATCATGCCAATTGTGAAAAAAAAGCAGCAGGTACGGCCATGAACCTGATGTTTCGCTACACCTTCTTTACCGATTTACAGGTCAAGTTGGCACAGTTGGTGCGTGAAGAAATGCTGCACTATGAACAAGTACTTGAACTGATGACCAAGCGCGGTCAGGAGTGGCAATCGATTAGTGCCGGTCGTTATGCAGGTGGCTTGCGTAAAGAAGTACGCACGTATGAGCCTGAAGCTTTAATCGACATTATGATTATTGGTGCTTTTGTTGAAGCACGCTCATGTGAGCGTTTTTATGCGCTTGCACCGCTTGTAGATGAAGATTTGGGTAAATACTACCGCTATTTGCTGAAGTCTGAATCGCGGCATTTTGAGGATTATTTGGCTTTGGCATTGGATGTTGCTCAAACCTCGAAGTTAAAAAATCCTAAAGAAGATATTCAGCAGCGTATTGCACACTTTCGTGAAGTTGAAAAAAACCTGATTTTAAGTCCGGATGATTTATTCCGCTTTCATAGCGGTGTACCTAATAAAGCGGCTTAATGGTTTTTCTGTTTTAAAAATCCTCTATTTGAATAGAGGATTTTTTTATCTCTTTGGACTAATAAAAAGAGATAAACAAAAATACCAATCTAAATGGATTAGATTGGCATCATTCAATCATACTAAATTTATATTCAAGATAAATTAAGCTTCAATGGTTTGTACTGCAATTTTCTTTGCTGGATCAGTTTTACGGCGTACTGCTGGTACAGGTTCGCCGTAGTATTGACGGTCTGCAAAGTAGCTTGAACGTACCATCGGGGCAGCCCAAATATTTTTGAAACCGAGTTTTTGGCCATGTGCGGTGTAACGTTCGAATTCTTCAGGTGTTACAAAGCGGTCAATCGGCGCATGCTCTTTAGAAGGTTGCAAATACTGGCCAATGGTCACATAGTCCACGCCATGTGCATGCAAGTCATCCAGCAGTGCAATCACTTCTTCTTCAGTTTCACCAATACCGACCATCAAGCCACATTTGGTTGGAACATCTGGGCAATATTCTTTAAACATTTTCAGCAGGTTTAAAGAGTGCTGGTAATCTGAACCTGGACGCATGGCTTTGTATAAACGCGGCACAGTTTCAATATTGTGGTTAAAAACGTCCGGTGGGCATTCAGTCATAATGCGAAGTGCCACATCCATACGGCCACGAAAATCGGGAACCAGAATTTCTAATAATGTTTTTGGGCTTAAGCTGCGAGCTTCTTTAATACAATCAACGAAATGCTGTGCACCGCCATCTCTTAAATCATCACGGTCAACTGAGGTAATCACGGCATATTTTAAACCCAAGTTGGCAATGGTTTCTGCCATGTGACGAGGTTCGTCAGGGTCAAGTGCGTTTGGACGGCCATGGGCCACGTCGCAGAAAGGGCAGCGACGGGTACAGATATCACCCATAATCATAAAGGTTGCCGTACCGCCACCAAAACATTCTGGCAAGTTCGGACAGGCAGCTTCTTCACATACTGTATGCAGTTTTTGTGCACGCAGGGTGGTTTTGATGCGTTGAACTTCATCTGGAGCCGCCATTTTCACACGAATCCAATCCGGTTTACGTGGCGTTTCGACCGTAGGTACAACTTTTACAGGAATACGAGCGACTTTCTCTGCGCCACGAAGTTTGACACCCTGTTCAGGTTTACGGTTTTCAGACATATTCAACTTTTCCACTGTTTTTTGACGGGGGAGATACTAGATATATTAGTGGTTTTATTATAACGGACTTGAATCTAAATGGGGCAAAAACGATATTCATTTAATAAATGTAGTCATCACTTAATATATGTGAGGTAAATACAGCAAATTGCTACTAATTACGTCATAATATAATGAAGATAGATCAGGATTAAATATAGGAGCGTTGAATGCCACGTAAGAAAGAGGTCGTTAGTGGAACTTTCGTCAAGTACGATGCGGTAGTTCTCGGTTCAGGCCCTGCGGGTGAAGGCGCGGCAATGAAACTTGCCAAATCTGGCAAGCGTGTTGCAATTATTGATGTGCGTGAACAGTTAGGTGGTAACTGTACACATGTAGGCACCATTCCAAGTAAAGCATTGCGTCAGACCGTATCAAGCATTTTGCGTTATCAGCGTGACCCGATGTTCCAAAAAGTGGGCGACTGGAAACAGTTCACCATGAAACAGGTGCTGCGTAATGCACATAAAGTAATTCAACAACAGGTTGAAACGCACTCCCGTTTCTATGACCGCAATAAAATTGATATTTATCACGGTCGTGCGTACATCCAAGATAAAAATACCGTATTGATATTCAGCCCTGAAGGCGTAACAGAAACGATCGTTTTTCAGCAATTGGTGATTGCGACGGGTTCACGTCCATACCGTCCAGCGGCGCTTGATTTTAATCATCCACGTGTCTTTGATTCAGACAAAATTTTGGATCTGGATTTCTCCATCCAAAAAATCATCATCTATGGTGCTGGTGTAATTGGTTGTGAATATGCATCCATTTTCATTGGTCTGGACCATAAAGTCGATTTGATCAATACCCAGCCTAAATTGCTCAGCTACCTGGATGATGAAATTTCTGATGCCTTGTCTTACCGTTTACGTGAGCAGGGTGTATTGATTCGTCATAATGAACAACTAGATCATCTGGAAACATTTGATGATCATGTGGTGATGTATTTACAAAGCGGCAAGAAAATTAAAGCTGATGCCATTTTGTGGTGTAATGGCCGTTCGGGAAATACTGACGGTTTAGGTCTGGAAAATGTGGGTATTACACCAAACAGTCGTGGTCAGCTCACAGTGAATGATCAGTACCAGACTGAAGTGGAAAATATCTACGCTGCCGGTGACGTGATTGGTTGGCCATCATTGGCTTCTGCTGCATATGACCAGGGTCGTTGCGCTGGTTCAAACATGAGTGGTGAAGAGAATGTTAAACCTGTAACGGATATTCCGACAGGTATTTACACCATTCCGGAAATTTCTTCAATTGGTAAGACTGAACAGCAGTTGACTGAAGAAAAAATTCCTTATGAAGTTGGGCAGGCATCTTTCCGTCATTTGGCACGTGCACAAATTACCGGTGATACCGTGGGTGAATTGAAAATTTTATTCCACCGTGACACTCTGGAAATTTTAGGTGTGCATTGTTTTGGTAATAATGCCTCAGAGATTATCCACATTGGTCAAGCCGTGATGAACAGTCCAAACAATACCATCAAGTATTTTGTTGAAACCACGTTCAACTATCCGACCATGGCGGAAGCATACCGTGTAGCAACATTAAATGGTATGAACCGTTTGTTCTAAGATTTTTTAAATTTTAGATAGAAAACCCGTGAGTGAATACTTGCGGGTTTTTTGTTTATGGGGAGGAATAAAAACATCATGCTTGGGTAGGGGTGATTATATCTTGATTCTAGGCAGCCATCTTTCGGCACTCAGCAGCACAGCGACGGCAGGCTTCAGCACATTGCTGACAATGTTCATGCTTATGATGACCGCATTCTTCTACACAATATTCGCAAGCCTGAGCACAAAGCTCACAGATTTCTTTTAGAAAAGGAGATTGCTTTTGTTGCATGCGGGCACAGAGCTGACAGATATCCGCACAGTCCAAACAACGTTGTATACATTCCCGCATCATCTCCAGCTCCTGTTCTTTTAAACAGGAGCTGGCACAGTGGGTACAGGCTAGGGAGCAAGTCATGCAAGCCTGAACGCAATCCGAAAACTGGATCTCATTCATCCTTTTCTCCTTTATACGCATATTGTTATTGCAATTTTTTAATACGCTAAGCAGAAAAAGGAAAATACACTAGTGATATTCAGTGAGTAAAAGTAAAAAGTGTCCTGTTTCAGTAAGATCTAGCTCAGAATATAAAATTGATTCTGCCTGGACATATGATGGGTGATTGGAATTCTAAATGCAAAAAAAGCATGCTTGTTTACATGATTGTTTAATAGAAAGAATGGTTCAAGATAAGCAGCACAGCATAATAAACCAAGAAACTGCCAATAATGCTGAGCCAGACTGGAATTTTGCTTTTAAGTAATGCAATGACACCAATAACAAAAACAATATCTAAGCCAGAGAGTAAATATTTTTGCCCCATCTGCACCACCAGACACAATAACAAGCCAACCACTGCGGCATTAATTCCTGCCAAAGCATGATATAAGCGCGGCAATTGCATTAAACGTGACCAGTAGGGTAAAGCACCAAATATGAGTAAAAAAGAAGGTAAAAAAATCACCACGGTGGCAAAAGCCGCGTTCAATACAGTAGATGAACTTAAGGGCAATAATGCACCTAAATAACTGGCAAAACTAAATAAGGGTCCCGGCATCAGCTGGGCAATAGCATAGCCCAAGTCAAAATGCTGGTTCGAGATTAAACCAGTAGCAACAAAATCTTGCTGTAAAAACGGCAAGATAATATGACCACCCCCAAAGACTAAAGATGCGGTACGGTATAAACCTGAAAAAGTTTCTAACCAGAGACTAGGGAAAAAATGTTGTAATGGTGGTACCAATACAAAAGGTAAGGCAAATAAAATAAGCCAGAGATAAGCAAAAGATTTTTTAGCTGTGATTGATTCCTTGGCAACAGGTTTAAGCGTATTTTGTTGCGGGAAATAATGGTGATAAATCAGTCCTGCGAATGCCCCGAATAGGATGGCTAAAACCTGATTGATTCCTAGCGGTACAACATAAACCAGTAATCCGGCCAAAAACATCAAGAGATATTGCCATTTGGCTTTACAAAAAGTAGTCAACATTTGCCAAAAAGCCCATGCCACCACACTAAACACAATCAGCTGAATCACATGAAAAAAATCGGCAGAAAAATAGTTGGAAAATTGAATTCCGATCATTGCGGCAAGGGTCATGAGCAGGGCGGACGGTAAAGTAAAGCCGAGCCATGCCAGCAGCGCACCAGGATAACCTTTCAGCTGATAGCCAATCGCGATGCCCATTTGACTACTGGTGGGCCCGGGTAAAATTTGTGCCAAGGCCAAGAGATGGGCATATTGCTGTTCATCCAGATATTTAAGTTGTTGCACAAAACGCTGATAAAAAAACACCAGATGAGCTGCTGGGCCGCCAAATGCCGTACAGCCTAATTTAAGGAATATTTTAAATAAACTGAAATTTGACAAGATGGGAACAGAGGGCAACATAATGATCCAAAAAATATTTGAGTTTTAGCCGGAGCAAGATTAACAGGCCAGATTTAATTTGTTATGTATTTTTCCTACAATACATATTTCTAGCATGAAAAAGCCCATTTCAAGTGATTACTTTTGATGGGCTTTTATTTTTTAATTTAACCTGGAAATATTTAAATAAAATGACCATCTTGAAAATAATCAACGATTTTATGGGTTTGTGTACGCTATGAAAGGATCGTAGACTCAACAATCGCTGCATTCCATGATACAGCAGTTAAAATCAACAGCCTTTTTCAGTCAATGTATGAGAGCCGAACAGTAAAAAAGCAGCATCATGGCTACACCTGGATTTACGATTTTGCGCATTCGTAAATCTAGTGGCCATGATGCTGTGGAGTAATCTTATGAGGTATTGTTTATTGTTATTATTTCAGATCGATGACATTGATTAATAAGGTCGACCGCCTGCCAGACTGATGCGTTTCAGTAAACGGCGCTGATCGGATGGGAAGGGACGACGAGAGTGTAGCGTGGCCTGGTTATCCCAGAATACGATATCGCCTGGTTCCCATTGATGTTCATAGCGGAATTCAGGTTTTAACAGATGTTCGCGCAATGAAGCAATCAATTCACTGCCAGCCTGATCATCATAATTGACCAGTTCCACCTCGGAATGGGTATTTAACCAAAGTGCTTTACGACCACTCTCAGGATGGGTGCGCACCAGTGGATGTGGGTAGGCATGACCAATAATCGGTTGATCTTTAAAACGATATAAAGGACTGCTGCCATAACCATTACTGTCATTGTCTTTAAGGTGTTGTCGACGGACAAAGGGGTTATAGGTAATCAGTTGTAATTGATCGATATGCTGTTTGGTTGTTTCTTCTAAAGCGTCATAAGCCTTGATGGTATTAAACCAGGATGTTTGTCCGCCATCCTTTGGTAATTCAATGGCATATAGCAATGAACCAAAAGAAGGTTGTGGCGTCCATTGGTGATCAGCATGTGGTGAAAGCTCACCATAGCCGGTGTAATCACCCTGTCCCACAGCATTGGAAACAGGAACGACATCGGGTGGTGTGCCGGTATCTGTTTGGGTGGCAAGTACAGGATTATCTGCACTTGGGTGGAAAATGGAACCAAAATAGCTGGCAAAGGCCAAATACTGTAAATCATCCAGATGCTGATTTTTGAAAATCAAAATGAGATGTTCGGCCAGTGCCTGTTTTAGACGGTAAATAGTTTCACCTGCTTGGGCTTTACGCGCATCCAGGCCAAAAATTACAGCGCCTAAAGCTTCACCCTCTAAGGGCACAATAGTAATGTCCCCCGGGTTTTGAAATTGCTCTGCCTGATGCCAGCGCGGTGCATCATGAATGGCTTGTGAAAGTTGGGTTAATGCGGTCATTGTTATTGCTCAGACTGTTTTTTGTTACCACTCAATCTAAGAAAAAATGCACTGGCTGAAAAATCAGAAATTATTCTAAGTTTATGAAAAAACGCATAAATTTAACTAATATGTTGAAAATACAGCTTTTAATAAAAACTGTATTTTTTAGTGTAAAAATAGCTGTTGCTGTGTTTAAAAATCAGCAGTTTAGTGGGCACAGAAAGCTTGATTGAAATACTCAAACAGTTCAGGTGTCTTGAGCCATAAGAAGATTGCCAAGGTGAATAAAAGCAATAAGGCAGCTATAATCGCCAGTCTTAGTCCAAGGGTAGAATCAGTCATGAATGACATGCTCCTCATTGACAAAGAAATGCACCAATACACCAAATATGCTCAGTAGAATGGAAAAAATCCACACCATATTGTAGTCACCGGTGATGTCATGATTGACACCACCCAGCCATCCGCCAAAGAAGGAACCGACTTGGTGGGTAAAAAATACAATGCCGCTTAACATGCTGAGGTATTTTATCCCAAACATATTGGCCACAATACCATTGGTTAGCGGTACGGTAGATAACCACAATAAACCCATGATGATGCCGAAGCTGTAAATTGTCCAGGTACTCAAAGGCAGCAATAAAAAGCCAATAATGGCAATGCCACGTAGGCCATATAAGCCCATGAGCAAATAAGGTTTTGAATATTTTCCACCCAGCCAGCCTGCGGTATAGGTGCCGACAATATTAAATAAACCGACCAAGGCCAGGAAAATCGTGCCTGTGGTGGCATCAAAACCATGATCAATCAGATAACCCGGTAAATGAATACCAATAAACACCACCTGAAAACCACAGACAAAAAAGCCTAAAGACAGGAACCAGAACGGTTTGTGATTTCTGACAATCACCAGAATTTCTTTGACGCTTAATGCGGATTTATTGGCTTGGGCAAGAGCATGAGGGGCTACATACATCGGTGCCTTGAGTAGCCATGCCAGAGGAATGATCAGAGCTATCAGAATGGCACTGACGATTAATGCTGCTGACCAGCCTACACTTTGTAAAAGGAGCAAGGTGGACGGCAGCATAATAAATTGGCCAAAAGAACCTGCTGCACTGGCAATGCCCATGGCAAGACTGCGCTTTTCCGGATGTGCGGCACGCCCCACGGCAGAAAGCAGCACAGGAAAAGAAGTCGCAGAAAGCGCCAGGCCCAGAATTAAACCGACACTTAGATTCAGCAGCAAGCCACTTGAGCTGACCGCCATCAGCAACAGGCCCAGGGTATAGAGCGCGCCCCCAACCGCAACCACAATTTTACTGCCATATTTATCGGCAAAAGCACCGGTAATCGGTTGTACCGCACCCCAAATCAGGTTTTGCATGGCGATAGCAAGACTAAAAATATTATGTCCCCAGCCAAATTCATGGCTCATGGGAACAAGATACAAGCCAAATGCATGACGAACACCCAATGACAAAGCCAGAATAATGGCACTTCCAATTAACATATAAATCAGAGGTTTGGAAAAACGGGTGTCTGACATAATTCATCCATGCGGGGTTGTGTTGTGGCTATGTTATTCGATTATAAAGAGCGAGGCGATTAAATAAAATTTAAACAAAAGATAAAATTAAGTTATAGAAAGTTTTATAAATACAAAAAAGACGACATAAAGCCGCCTTTTGATGATTGAAAATTTAGAAACGCATACCGATCCCTGCATAAGCCAGTATCGGGTTGACTTCAATATCTGCTTTAGAGGTAATTAATTTACCCAGCCTGTCATCAGATACGGTAATGGTGGTTTCATTTTTAAGATGTGCATAAGACACTGAACCCACCGCAAACCAGCGCTCATTAAAATCATAGGTGAAACCGACAGTGGCAATTGGAGCAAAAGCGTCGGTGGCTTCGAGGTCTACTTTAGGATTGGCTTTACTTGGTTTGCCTTCCAGTGAAGCTCCGGCATTGCCTTGTTTGATATTGGCAATCATATGACCAGCTGCAATCAAATCCTGTTCAGTACGCGGATTAATTTCCAGTTCATTAAAGTAAGCATACATCACCCCTAAACCGACATAAGGGCGGAACTTATTGATACCAGTTTTACCAAAGTGATATTGGAATTCAAAGGCAGGCGTCCAGGCACGTGCCGACGCAGCAGGCCCATGGGCTTCTAAATCGGTAATAAAAATATCATTTTGCAGATCAATATTGAGGAATTCTAAAGGCAAGTTGCCAATTTGCGGTGTTGCCACAGCAGAGAAGGGCGCATAAATTTTTCCTTTGCCCTGTAAGTCCACTTTGGGGGGAATGCCTGCCTTCATTTCAAAAGAAACATGATCGGTAAAGAAGTAATTGGTCATGATCCCCAGTGTAGTGACATCATCTGCCTCCAGACCTGTACCCGGATTGTTCCATTGTTCTAAACCCTGAATCTTTGAACTTCCGCTCAGTCCACTACTGAGTTGACCACCACTAAGATAGCCTAATCCTTTTAATGCTGCCGCGAGTGCAGTTTGATTCATCTTTGGATTGAGATTGTTGAGTACGGTATCGACTTGAATATCACCATTCTTGGCGACTTCACCATTTTTAACCGTAGTATTGACCTGAAAAGGCTGAGCTTTACCTTGAGGCATAACATGCAGTGCACCTACAGAAACAGCAAAGCGTTTAAAGCCATCCCCATCTTTTAAACTAAAATAAGGGGAATCGGCATGGCTCAGGGCAGGTAAGGCAGCAATAGACGACATCATACAAAGTAATGTTTTTTTCATTCAGGGACTCCATGTCCATGTTGCGTTTATTCGTTTTATTCGTTCACTTTTCTTATTCTATGTTTAGAGAAAAATCATTCTGTTATTAAAAAACATTAATCTGGTAGTATTCATGTAAAAATTTAGCTGTTTTGTTTCAATAACATGGAGAAAAATAATTTTATGTAACATGTTATTTTTACTGTTTGATGAGGTTTTAGCGAGTTGAAAATAAACTAGAAGTGAGAAGATATTTATATATTTTTAACGCATTTATAGCGGTGATATGAGGGTTCCAGGTGATCAATTGTTGTTACTATGCGGTGAAAAATAGCGGATTGCTGGCATGAATAAAGTGCTTGCGCAATGAGCTAAAATCCAATCCTCGCACTGCGAGGTATTTTTCCGTACAATATGTCGCAGAAATCCTTGAGTGAATCATATGAGCACCCAAAATACTCCCAAGAAAAAGCCCCCTGTGAATTTGCCTTTTCCAATTAAAAAGGCAGATGAAAATTCTTCCGATGAAGTATTAGAAGATTTACGCCCTAAACCCCAGCGCTATGCTGATCGTACCTGGATGCCGCCACGTGGTACGCGCCGATCTATGGGCAAGCGTTAAGTTGTTCATATAAAAAAACCATGGTCTGACCATGGTTTTTTTATTGCCGTATAACCCTGTGTTTTGAATGTTTAACTCGAGCTAGAACGCTGGCTGCGTCTATCATGGTTCTGATAGTAATTCTTTTTCTGACGATACATGTCCAGGTCAGCACGCTTAAGCATATCTTCAATCCGTTCGTGCTCAAAATTTGTCGCATGACCTATAGACAGGCTGATCGGCTGATTGGCATAAAATTGATTATCGACCAATAAAAGCTCATGCAGACTTTGCAAACAATTTTGTAAGGCGGCTTCATCTGCACCCGGTAAAAGGACTACAAACTCATCTCCGCCAATGCGTGAAGCTGAATAGCGGGTATGCTGAATCAGCTGGGTAAGAATGTTACCCATACGCCGTAATAGACTGTCACCTGCATCATGTCCCTCGCTGTCATTCAGCTGTTTTAATCCATTTAAATCCATAAAAATACACGAGACTGGACGTAATAGATTGCGTTCAAGCCGGTTCAGTTCTGCCACATAAAAAGAACGGTTGTACAGTTTGGTGAGTACATCGTGTTTGCCTAAATATTCCAGATAATGTTCAGCCTTTTTGCGTGCCGTAATATCAGTCAGGGCAACCTGTACAATGCTCCAGTCATCCAGATAATCTGGAAATACTGTAAATTGCAGCAGCACATGGCGAATGCTGCCATCAATCGCGTAATTGACCGCTTCACGTTGATGATGCAGATGACCGTTCCACAATTCAATCAATTGTTCCCGAAAAGTTCGAACCATTTCCTCAGCAAAAACAATATGAAGATTTTTTAATAAAATATCTTTGCTCGGGGCACCAAACAGGTCGAGTGTGGCTTGATTGACATCAATGACTTTAATTTCCTTGATGCATTCAATGACAAATTCATTATGCACATCCAGAAAAGTTGCAAAATCTTCAATGCCTAATTTACGTAATTGATCCAATTTAATTTTAATACGACTGAAATCTTCTATCCAAAGTGAGGTTGGAGAATAAGTAAAGCGTGCCTCTGCCATATGACGGCTTCGTTCTTCCCTACGGCAGGCTTCAGTGTAATGAGTGATATCTTCTGTGGTAATTAATACCAAGGATAAATCCTGTTCATGTTGCGGCAGTACAAGGCCTTTGAGCTGGATATCCAGGCGCTTTCCAGTCAAGGTATAGTTTACTGCGGGATTGGAAAAACGGATTTCACCATTCCACAACGCAACAAGTTCGTGGATATGGGTTTTTGTCATGTCTTCTTTAAAGACTAATTGCAGGCTTTGCGATAAATGTTCAAAGTCTTGGGCTTGATAAAGTTCAAGGGTTTTAGAATTGACCTTTAATAATTTAATTTTTTTTGCGCATTCAAGAATACGCGATTCATCTTCTTGCAGGAAACTGAACAGATCTTGCACGCCCTGACTACGCCAAAGATCAAATTGTTTTTTGATTTCACTATAGTCTTCCAGCCACATGGCAACGGGAGAGAGTTCAAAAAAGGGGGAGTTCAGGATGTCCATTCAAGACGCTCATTATTTTTTAGAATTTAAGTATCAAGTATATGATGTAAAAAATGATTTTAAAATAATATGATAAGTAAAATAATATGTATTTTTAATGAGCAGGGTGTCTCAAAATAAAAAAAGTAAGGCTGATAAAAAAGCCAATTCAGGAATTGGCTTTTATGATCGGTTCTATGAAATAGGATTAAAGCTTAGCGGCTGGCTCTACGGGCCTTGTTTTCTGGCTTGGGCGGAGAAATTTCACGTTCACCTTGCCAGACATCCATAAAGTCTTTTTCATTGATATTGTAGAGTTCAAGCAAGGCCAGAATGACTCCGCCAAACATCATTGAACCTTCTGAATGCTCTTGCCAGTCAAAAATCTTGCCGTTTAGCCCATGCAAAATGTCTGAAATTTCAAAACTACGATCACGGCCATTGCTATCGGTTGGGTAGATTTGGGTATTGAGAATAATACGGGCGGCACTTTTTTCATTTTCTGACAAATCTAAACAGGCAGTAATATCTTCATCTGGAGAGGAAAAAATAACCTCATCAGTAAATACCGTTCTGAGAAAATGTCGGGTCAGTTTGGGTAAGGCTCTTTCTACAAAAGGGCGGAAAGAAATGGGAAAAATCACATTATGCGAAATACCTTTGAACATGGGTGCAATTTCTTCGGTTTTATAGCCGGCAATGCCGCAACCCACCGAGGTAATGAAATAGGTCATTTTCGGATGGTTTTTGGTATAAATTTTAAAGTCATCTATATAGTGCTGAATTTGCGACAAGGGCATTTGTTGCAAATGCTCATTCATGGTCGGAATGGCATAGCTTTGACCCGACCAGCCACGTCCTACGCCTTGCATTGCACCAAAATGTTGCAGGGCAGTACGCGCAGCCCCACCTGCATGGTTTCCTGCCATGTTGCTGCCAAAAACAAAAACGCTATCTTCCGGTAGATTTTTGACAATACTTTCGTCATGGTAATGGTAAGTCATAGGCTTTATTGTGATCACGATGCTTTGTTTCATGTTGCTATTGAATGCGCATGCGGTCAAGACAAAAATGCTGCAATTTTCTCAATATAAGGACAGCACTAAATATCGGAACATTGATATTGAATGTTGAGCTTTAACCCTCATATTATTCAAACTGCATTATTGTATAGAAGCTGAAAAATATGTCGGATAGTCATCAACCTTTTGAATTAGTGACCAGCTATCAGCCCGCGGGTGATCAGCCACAAGCCATTGAAAAATTAGTCAAGGGCATTCAAAAAGGCTATCACGACCAGCTGTTGTTAGGAGTAACCGGTTCGGGTAAAACCTATACCATGGCCAATGTGATTTCCCAGTTACAGCGTCCAACCATCGTCATGGCGCATAACAAGACTTTGGCTGCACAGCTGTATGG
The DNA here is from genome assembly GCF_037402435.1 of Acinetobacter sp. NS-4. NCBI lineage: Bacteria > Pseudomonadati > Pseudomonadota > Gammaproteobacteria > Moraxellales > Moraxellaceae > Acinetobacter > Acinetobacter sp. NS-4. Next base: position 100,616 of record NZ_JBBEUE010000001.1, read on the forward strand.
CGAGTTCAAGTCATTTTTCCCGAATAATGCGGTTGAATATTTTGTCAGTTATTATGACTATTATCAGCCTGAAGCTTATGTGCCTTCTTCCGATACCTTTATTGAAAAAGACTCCGCCATTAATGATCATATTGACCAGATGCGGCTTTCGGCAACACGGTCATTACTAGAACGTCGTGATGCCATTATCGTGGCTTCGGTTTCTGCCATTTATGGTCTGGGTGATCCGAATGCCTACATGAGCATGTTGCTGCATATTGTGCAGGGTGACCGGATCAGCCGTGATGACATCATTCGCCGTCTGGTGGAAATGCAATATACCCGTAACGAGCTGGAGTTCTTGCGCGGTACCTACCGTATCCGCGGCGAAATTATTGATATTTTCCCGGCCGAGTCGGATCAGGATGCCATTCGGATTGAACTTTTTGATGATGAAGTTGATTCCATTCGCTGGTTTGATCCTTTAACCGGAAAAATGGTGCGTAAAGTACCACGGGTCACGATTTATCCTAAAAGTCATTATGTCACTCCAAAAGACAATCTGACCCGTGCTATTGGCACCATTCGCGAAGAACTTCAGGAGCGTTTAGGTTTCTTTCGGGCCAATGACAAATTGCTGGAAGCACAGCGTATTGAACAGCGTACCCGCTATGATCTGGAAATGATGCAACAATTGGGCTATACCAACGGTATCGAAAACTATTCACGTCATTTGTCCGGCCGTCCGGCAGGCGAGGCACCACCGACTTTATTTGATTATATTCCCGATGATGCCTTGCTGATTATCGATGAATCGCATGTCACCGTTCCGCAAATCGGTGCCATGTATAAGGGCGACCGTTCGCGTAAGGAAAATCTGGTCAATTATGGTTTCCGTTTACCGAGTGCGCTGGATAACCGTCCCATGCAGTTTGAAGAATGGGAACGTATTATTCCATCAACGATTTATGTCAGTGCAACACCGGCAAAATATGAACTGGAAAAATCGGAACAAATTGCCGAACAGGTGGTTCGTCCAACTGGGCTGTTGGATCCTGAAATTGAAATTCGCCCAGTGCTGACTCAGGTGGATGACGTGCTGTCGGAAATCAATATCCGTAAGGAACTGGATGAACGTGTTCTGGTCACGACCTTGACCAAACGGATGGCGGAAGACTTAACCTCGTATTTGAAAGAATACGGCGTTAAGGTGGCTTATCTGCATTCAGACATTGATACCGTAGAACGTACCAAAATTATTCATGAGCTGCGTAGCGGTGTGCATGACGTACTGGTCGGTATTAACCTGCTGCGGGAGGGTCTGGATATGCCGGAAGTGTCACTGGTGGCAATTCTGGATGCCGATAAAGAAGGTTTCTTGCGTTCGGAGCGTTCACTGATTCAAACCATTGGTCGTGCCGCGCGTAATGTGAAAGGTAAAGCGATTTTGTATGCCGACCGGATCACTGATTCCATGCAAAAGGCGATTGATGAAACTGATCGGCGCCGTGCCAAACAGATTGAGTTTAATACCCTGCATGGTATTACACCACGAAGTACCAAGCGTCAGAATAACCAGGATATTGATACTGGTGAAGTACTGAATGATGATCAAATTGACGAGAAAATTTCGGATCAGGCCCGTGCTTTAAGTGCCGATGAACGCCACATTTTGGCAGACCCTAAATTGCTAGCAAAACATTTGTCCAAACTGGAAAAAGAGATGCTCAAAGCCTCGAAAGAATTGCAGTTTGAACAGGCAGCGCGACTACGTGACGAGATTGTCCGCTTGAAAGCTCAAATGCTCAGTTAGTTGGATGATTTTTATTGCAAAATCATTACATAACGCTACAGTATGGTTGGGTTGGAGTCGTTATTTTTAAATGTATAAGCATTTTAAGAATTTAAAATTTTGACTGAAAGGTATTTTTATGACATCCAATAATCTTCCAAAAGCAAGTTATAAACTGGCGAAAATTGCTGTGGGTGGAGCAGTATTGCTCGGTCTGGGTATGGCTACCATGGCCTATGCACAAACCAAGCCATTACAAACAGTGGAAAAGCTCGAGCTGGATAAATATCTGGGTGTCTGGTATGAAGTGGCACGTAAACCTTTATATTTCCAGAACAAGTGTGATCGTGATGTCACTGCGACTTATACCTTGAACGAGAATGGCAATGTTGCTGTAGACAACCGATGTTACAGCAAAGATGGCAGCCTAAACCAGTCTATTGGTGAGGCTTTTGTGCAAAATGCACCGTTTAATAGCAAATTAAAAGTGAGTTTCTTGCCTGATGCAATTCGCTGGTTGCCTGTGGGTCGTGGCGATTATTGGGTGCTTAAAATAGATGACGATTATCAAACTGTATTAGTCGGTGAGCCGCGACGCAAATACATGTGGGTATTGTCACGTAGCCCGCAACCCGATCAGGCAGTTGTCAACGAATATTTGGAATATGCCAAGTCGGTGGGTTATGACGTGGGCGATGTGATTCATACCAAGCAGACAATGAAATAGCAGACTGAATATTTAATAAAAGTTCAAAACCATGCTTAGGCATGGTTTTTTATTTGCTACTATAGCCTGACTTAAAAAAGATGAATGATCCATTATTCTGGGATCATTCGGTATGCGCATGAAATGGATAATATCCTTGAGGTAAAAGATGTATAAAGGCTTGGCTTTGTCGATATTGGCATCTGTTACTTTTGGGGTGTTGTATTTTTATAGCCAGTTTCTGAAACCCTTTGATAGCGAACAAACTTTTGCCTGGCGGATGCTGGTGACGCTGCCTTTTTTAACCCTGTTTATGTACTGGTCTGGGGATTTGCAGCATATTTCCCAGATTTTTAAACGTATTGTTAAACAGCCTGTATTGTTGATCTGGCTGATTTTTAGTTCCATTTTGTGTACCACACAGTTATGGCTGTTTCTGTGGGGGCCCATCAATGGCCGTGGCTTGCAAGTTTCACTCGGTTATTTCTTATTGCCTTTGGTGATGGTGCTGGTCGGTTGTGTACTTTATAAAGAAAAACTATCGAAATGGCAGCTGGCAGCTGTGATCTTGGCCATTTTAGGGGTAGGACATGAAATCTGGCGTATCGGCAGTATCGCCTGGGAAACGGTTTATGTCGCTTTAGCTTACCCCTTATATTTCTTTTTACGCCGTGTCTTTAAAACGGATCATCTGGGTGGTTTCTGGTGGGATTTATGCCTCATTTTGCCGGTGGCTTTTTATTTGGGCTTTATTCACAGTGACACCTTGGGTGTGATGGGATCTTTTCCTCATCTGATCTGGGCCATTATCGGTTTGGGCTTTTTAAGCGCACTTGGACTGGGCAGTTATATTTTGGCCAGCCGTTATCTGCCTTTTGTAATTTTTGGCTTACTCAGTTATCTGGAACCGGTGCTTTTGGCCTTTGCTTCAATTGTGCTGGGTGAGCGGGTTGAAGCAGGGGAATGGCTAACGTATATTCCCATCTGGATTGCCGTTTTATTGTTGGTGGTAGAAGGTACAATTCATATCACCAAACAAAAGCGTAAACAGCAGGCGCTGAATCAAAATGTAGAAAACTATCAGGATCGTTTGAAATAGACTCCATTGGGTAAATTGAATAAAAACTTAGGTTGTTTGATTAAACAACATGTAACAAAAAAGTTTTTAAAACCGCAAAAATTGCGGTTTTAAAATTTCAAAAGCAAAATCATTATAATAATTACAACTATTTTGTAAATTTATAGTGAATATATCGTAAAAAGCGCATTGAAAATTCAGCTTTCGATTCAAAGTTGCTGATAATTCCTTTACAATTGCCGGGTTTTGAAATTTATGCCTAGATATACAATTAATTAGAGGACGTATCTGTGAGCAAAGACACTATCATCGCCCTACATGCAGAGCACCAAGGTCGCTGGAAAAACCGTGAAGAAATCGCGGAACGTATGATTGCACTTATTGGTCAATTATATCGTGAAAAAAATATCGTGACTTCTGTATACGGTCGTTCTTTAGTTAACCGTTCAGTAATCCAAATTTTAAAAGCTCATCGCCGTACACGTGTGATGGATGTTGAGCTTTCAGTGGTTCACACTTTCCCGATTTTAGAAGCTTTAGCTAAAATTGAAAATATTGGTTCAGCAGAAATTGATCTAGGTAAACTTGCTGTTGAATTCAAAGAAAAAGGCGGCGATGTAGACGCTTTTGTTGCTGATGCAGTGAAATCTTTAGCAGGTAGTGCGAAGGCTGTAGAAGGCAAAGATGTTGTTCTTTACGGTTTTGGTCGTATCGGTCGTATTCTTGCTCGTTTAATCATTGGCCAATCAGGTTTGGGTCGTGGTTTAAACCTTAAAGCAATTGTAGTGCGTAAATCATCTGATGGCGATTTGGAAAAACGTGCTTCATTGTTGCGTCGTGATTCAATTCACGGTCCGTTCCAAGGTACAATCTCAGTTGATGAAGAAAACGAAGCAATCATTGCAAACGGTAACTTCATTAAAGTGATCTATGCATCTAGCCCAGCTGAAGTGGATTACACTGCTTATGGTATTAACAATGCATTGGTGATTGATAACACGGGTAAATGGCGTGATGCAGAAGGTCTTGCTCAACATCTTCAATGCCCAGGCGCTGCACGTGTAATCTTGACTGCTCCTGGTAAAGGTGACATGAAGAACGTTGTATTTGGTGTGAACCAAGCCGACATTCTTGATGAAGACACCATCATCTCTGCTGCAAGCTGTACAACGAACGCCATCACTCCGACACTTAAAGTGTTAGAAGACAAATACAAAGTGCTGAATGGTCACGTTGAAACAGTTCACTCATTCACGAATGACCAGAACTTGATCGACAATTACCATAAAGCTGACCGTCGTGGCCGTGCTGCGACTTTGAACATGGTTATTACTGAAACTGGTGCTGCTAAAGCTGTTGCTAAAGCGCTTCCTGCACTTAAAGGTAAGTTGACTGGTAACTCTGTACGTGTTCCTACTCCAAACGTATCACTTGCTATTCTTAACTTAACGCTTGAGAAAGAAGTAGATCGTGAAGAAGTGAATGAATACATTCGTCAAATCTCGATCAACTCAAACCTTCAAGGTCAAATCGGTTATACCAACTCGACTGAAGTTGTATCTTCTGACTTTATCGGTTCACGTACTGCAGGTGTATTTGATGCGCAAGCAACAATCACTTCAGGCAACCGTTTAACTTGCTACGTTTGGTACGATAACGAAGTGGGTTATAGCTGCCAGGTATTACGTATTGCGGAACAAATGGGCGGCGTAAGCTATCCTAAGATTCCTACTGAAACAAATGCATAATTTGTAAAGTAGTACGAAAAAGAGCCTTATTTGAGGCTCTTTTTTTTGCATTGAAAAAAATTGGCAGATGGTTTTCTTTGTTGAAGATTTATAAGGTCTCTCGACATCACTATAAAAATCCCCCTGAGCATACAGAGGGATAAAGATAAAGTGCAGTGAAATTTAAAGCATTGCCTTAACTGAGGCTTGTATTGGCGTTGTTGGATGGTTGAGCAGCTGTTCCAAATCTTTGCGATCGCTAAACATTGCACCTTTTGCGGTTTGTACATCTGCATCTACAATCACTTCGACCAAGCCTGAGGGCAAACCAGCCTGAATCAGGGCTTGTGTGTATTCTTCAGCACTGAGGTTTTGGTAGTTCACCGTTTTACCCGAGGTTACCGAAATATAGCCCGCTAAATCCGCAAGGCTAAAACTGCTTGAGCCTGCAAGTTCATAGGTTTTGTTTTCATGCTCTGAACTTGTTAATACTTTGGCTGCTGCCTCTGCATAGTCTGCCCGAGCTGCGGAACTGATTAAACCATTTTGTGCTGCGCCGAATAAAGTTCCGGTTTCAATAGTATGGGCTAAGCCAGCCAGGTAGTTTTCGCTATACCAGTTATTGCGTAAAAAAGTATAGTTTATACCGCTCGCCTTAATCAGGCTTTCGGTTTCACGGTGTTCCTGTGCTAAACCTAAAGGAGAAGTATCTGCATTGAGTAGACTGGTATAGGCAATATAAGGAATGTCTGCTTGTTTCGCTGCTTCAATCACGGCTTGATGCTGTGGGGTGCGACGGCCAATCTCATTGGCTGAAATCAGTAAAAGTTTATCAATGCCATGTAAAGCCGGTTCTAATGTTTCTGGCTGATCATAATCAAAATGACGCACTTCAACCCCTTGATCTGTCAAAGCCTGGGCTTTGGAGGGTGTACGAACCAAGGCGACAATATTTTGTGCAGCGGTATTTTTTAATAAAAACTCAATGACGAGTTGACCAAGCTGACCTGTTGCGCCTGTGACTGCAATTTTCATAACATGAACCTCTGAATGTTGCTGAATAAATGTACTTGATGGCTAAATCTTAATCTGTTAACTTACTAAATGTAAGTACGTACCAAAAAGTAAGCCTATTACTCCCAGGAGAGAATTGATGACAGCCTACGCAACCAGTAAATTATTAGGTCAAGTTTTATCCACAGCATGTCCATCACGAGAAATATTGGAACATCTGGCGAACAAATGGTCGGTATTGGTTTTACGCTGTTTAAGTGATGGGGTACATCGTTTTAGTGAGCTGAAACAGCGCATTGAAGGGGTGAGTGAAAAGATGCTGTCGCAGACGCTGAAAATGCTGGAACAGGATGGTTTTATTTTACGTACGGTCTATCCAGTGGTACCACCCAAAGTGGAATATCAGTTGACCATTTTAGGTTCGCAAGCTGCAGAAAAAATGAATTATCTGATTGGCTGGATTGAAAAAAGTTTGCCTGAGATTCTGGAGAATCAGCAACGCGTGGCAAAATAAGTTAACTGGGGTTTTGGCTAGGCTGCTGTCAATGAAATTGCGATGCCCGATATTTAATTTGGGTGATCTCAATAGTAACGATCACTCAATTTTATAAATGCTCTGATGCTCCTCAATTTTATCTATAGAGTTAAGCTATTCTTCCAGAAAAACAATAAGCTGAACGAAATTTATAGTATTGCTGAATAATTCTATTCGAGAAATCCTTTAAAATATGGCAGAATATGGGGTTTTAAAGTTTTTAGAGGATTGGCAGCATGCGCTTTGTTGATGAAGCAGTCATTACCGTAGAGGCTGGCGACGGTGGCAATGGCGTAGCCAGTTTTCGCCGTGAAAAGTTCGTACCATTTGGTGGTCCAGATGGTGGTGATGGTGGTCGTGGCGGCAGCATTTATATTCAAGCCGACGACAATACAAGCACCCTTGTAGATTATCGTTATACACGTAAATTCCGTGCAGAACGTGCAAAAAATGGTCGCGGTGCAAACTGTGCAGGCCGTGGCGGTGAAGACACCGTATTATTGGTTCCAGTTGGAACCACCATTGTAGATACAGAATCTGGCGATATTATCGGTGACTTGGTCTCTAATGGCCAGCGTGTAATGGTGGCAGCAGGTGGTGAAGGTGGTTTGGGTAATACTCACTTCAAATCTTCTACCAACCGTTCACCGCGTAAATGTACCCACGGCGCCAAAGGTGAATACCGTGAAGTACGTTTAGAACTTAAAGTATTGGCGGATGTTGGCTTGCTAGGGATGCCTAACGCAGGTAAATCGACCTTTATTCGTGCAGTTTCTGCTGCAAAACCAAAAGTTGCAGATTATCCATTTACCACCATGGTGCCTAACCTGGGTGTAGTGGATGCCGATAGCCATCGCTCATTCGTGATGGCAGATATTCCAGGACTGATTGAAGGTGCCTCTGAAGGTGCGGGTCTGGGTATTCGTTTCTTAAAACATTTGGCACGTACCCGTATTTTGTTGCACATTGTCGATGTTCAGCCGATTGACGGTTCAGACCCTGCGCACAATGCAAAAGCAATTTTGAATGAGTTGAAAAAATTCTCCCCAACACTTTCCAAATTGCCAGTGGTACTGGTGCTGAACAAGGTTGACCAGTTGGCCGAAGACACTCGTGAAGAATGGTGTAACCATCTGCTTGAAGAAATGCAGTGGAATGGTCCAGTCTTTAAAACTTCGGGCCTTATGTCTGAAGGAACTAAAGATGTTGTGTATTACCTGATGGATGAAATCGAGAAACAGCGTGAACTCGAAGCTGAAGATCCAGAATACGCAGCACAATTAAAAGCATTCCGTGACCAGCTTGAAGCTGAAACACGTGAACAAACCATCGCAGCAAAAGAAGCGTATCGCGAGATGCGTCGTCAACAACGTCTTGCCGGTATTTTGGGTGATGACGATGATGATGAAGACGGTGATGATGGTGAAATGGAAGTGTACTACGTACGTTAAGCTCTGAAATATGAGTAACTGAGGACAAGATGATAGAAGTGGTAGATGGGCAACGTCAGCTCAAGGCTTGTAAACGAATCGTTGTTAAAATCGGATCATCTTTACTCACAGCAAACGGAACAGGGTTAGATCTGGATGCAATTTCGCATTGGGCGAAACAGATTGCAGATCTGCACAATGCAGGACATGAGATTATTCTGGTGTCTTCCGGTGCTGTGGCTGAAGGTATGGTGCGAATGAAACTTGAGAATCGACCCACCGATCTACCCAGTCTTCAGGCCTGTGCTGCCATTGGTCAAATGGGGCTGATTCAAACCTGGTCGAGTGTTTTGGAAAATCATTCCATTCAAACTGCTCAGGTTTTATTGACCCACGATGACCTGGCAGACCGACGTCGCTATCTCAATTCATGTGATGCCTTGCAGAATTTGATTGACTGGCACGTGATTCCGGTGATCAATGAAAATGACACGGTATCCACAGATGAAATCCGCTTTGGTGATAACGATACTTTAGCTGCTATGGTGGCAGGTCAGGTGCATGCCGATTTGCTGATTATCCTGACTGATCAGCAAGGCATGTTTGATTCAGATCCACGTTCTAATCCAAATGCCAAACTGTTCCATACCGTGCGTGCATTGGATGAGAGCCTGTTTGACATGGCAGGCGGTGGCGGCAAGTTTGGTCGTGGTGGTATGCTGACCAAAGTCCGTGCGGCGCGTTTGGCGGCAAAATCGGGTTGTCCAACGCTGATTGCCAGTGGTGAAAGTGACAATGTGCTTGCTCGCTTAATGTCGGGTGAATTGTTAGGAACCTTGTTTATTACTGACAATGACCGTATTACTGCACATCAGCAATGGTTGGCGGCACATCTACAAACGGCTGGCCGTTTGGTGCTGGATGATGGCGCAGTCAAAGCGATTAAAGAAAACCATCGCAGTTTGCTTCCAGTGGGGGTAAAAGCGGTGGAAGGTCACTTTGAGCGTGGTGATGTGGTGGAGTGCGTGGATCAAGAAGGTCATCGCATTGCTGTCGGTCGTGTCAACTTCAGTTCGCGTTCAGCTGAAATCGTAAAAGGTTTGGCATCTGATAAAGTGCATCAGGTTTTGGGTGAAGCACGTTCACTTGAGATGATTCATCGCAATCATATGGCGATCTATTAAGTTTTATAGATTCAAAAATCCCGCTTTAGAGCGGGATTTTTTATATGCTTTTAAGGGGTTTATTTCATTAAATTTCGCTGAATTAGCGGACTGAATAATTTTTGATACATCCACATCACCCAAGCCAGTAGTTTTGCCTAGTAGTGATTCCATAATTTTAAACCAGCAAGATTCACAGCCCACGACAAAATAAAGGCACCGGCCATATCAACCGGGAAATGTACACCCACATAAACCCGTGACCATGCCACCAGCCAGGCAACTGCCAGCAAAAATCTGCCAATATCCCGTCGTGGGGAAAAATAATAGGCAAAGGCAATACTGCTAAAAATGGTCATGTGACAGTGAGGGGAGATAAAACCCGAAAGATGGGATGATTTTACAAGAAAAATAAAATGAAACATTCGACAGGATTGTCGCTATATTGTTGTAATTAGCCTATTTAGCGCATAAAAAAACCGTGTATGTACACGGTTTTTATTTAAATCAGCATTTGATTATTTAAACTGAATTGAACCATTGGCATTCACAGTAATTTTTGATTCGCCAGCAGCAACATTTTGCGCATCGGCGGCTTCAGCACCTGCAAATTTCGCCATGTTGGCACGCATCATCACCGGTTGTGGATAATAGTTATTGGTATTCAGATTTAAATTGACCAATTGATAACCTGATTTATTCCATGCCGAAGTCAACATTTGTGCACGTTGCTGAAAGTTTTTAGAGGCTTCCACCATCAATTCATTTTCAACATTTTTACGTTTTGTATCGGAAACTGTAAATTCGATCGACTGGGTCTGGAAGTTTTGCTGCAATTCGCTGATCAACTGGCTAACGGCTTTAAAGTCGGTACTTTCTAAACGAATTTCTGCCCGACCACGCCATTCTTTCAATTTTTGGCTGTCATTGTCATAAACAGGATAAGTGCTTTGAGCACCCGTTTCGACTTTTACTTGCGGATATTTTTTTGATGCTGCTATGGCTTGGTTCATTAATTGTGTGATGAGTGCAGAAAGTTCGGCTGGCTGTTTCTTGCTTCTTTCAATATATAAAACCGCATGCATTTCATCATTGGAAATTTGACGTGTTGCTTCAGCTTGCACATTGACTAAATTATAATTCAGCTGTTCTGTGGGCTGCGCAAAGGTAGCTGTTGAAAGTAGGCTAGTAAGCACCAGAGAGGAGAGAGTTAAATATCGCATTATTTTTACCTGTTTTTTTGTAAAGAAAGGTTCAGCTTTTAGTATGCATGGTATCGCTACTTCATGAGGATTTTTTGTAGACTTTGTGTCAAGATTGTAAATGGTTTGATCGATCTTACAAAAAAGGCCTTTCAAATAAAATATTTAAAAATTAATCACTTAGATTAATTTAACTTGAGCGGTTACGTTCATTCAATCTTTTGCATAAAAAAAGTATAAAAATAAGGTTTTCTTTAACCTGTCACACTGTAAGATGATAATTCAATCTAAGATTTGGCTTGATATATTTTTTTCGATCGGTTTTGGACAGATAAAGTTATAAAACTTGTTTATTTTATTGAAAAATTCTGTATCATCCGCCGTTTAGTTATGATGTAAAAAATCAAGTCGTCAAACTAGATTCTATAAAGCACCGAGTCAAAGGACCACAAGTCACCCGACTTATTTCTTTCAACCCATATCAGAGATGGTAATTCGATATGAGCGTTTCTTCTGTAAATCCTGCCACTAAGTCTACTAACGAATACTATTTGACTCGCCAAAGCCAGATGGAATCCAATGTTCGTAGCTATCCACGTAAATTGCCGTTAGCGATAGCAAAAGCCTTAGGTTGTTGGGTTACTGATGTTGAAGGTACAGAGTACCTCGATTGTTTAGCTGGGGCAGGAACATTGGCTTTGGGCCATAATCATCCTGCGGTAATTCAAAGTATTCAGGACACTCTTGCGAGTGGTTTGCCATTACATACTTTAGATTTAACGACACCTTTAAAAGATGCATTTACTGAAGCATTACTTGAACAGCTCCCTGGTGGGAAGGAAGAGTATTGCCTACAGTTCTGTGGCCCGTCTGGTGCAGACGGTACAGAAGCAGCAATTAAATTAGCAAAAACCTATACCGGTCGTAGCTCAGTGATCAGCTTCTCAGGTGGCTATCACGGTATGACTCACGGTTCTTTGGCCATGACAGGTAACCTGTCTGCGAAGAATGCTGTGAATGGCTTAATGCCAGGCGTACAGTTTATGCCATATCCGCATGAATACCGTTGCCCATTGGGTATCGGTGGTGAAGCGGGTGTTGATGCCTTGACTTATTATTTCGAAAACTTCATTGAAGATGTAGAAAGTGGTGTAACCAAGCCAGCAGCGGTGATTCTTGAAGCGATTCAAGGTGAAGGTGGCGTGGTGACTGCACCTGTAAAATGGTTGAAAAAAATCCGTGAAGTGACTGAAAAACACAACATTGTGTTGATTCTTGACGAAGTTCAAGCAGGCTTTGCGCGTTCAGGCAAAATGTTTGCATTCGAACACGCAGGTATTGAACCTGATGTGGTTGTAATGTCTAAAGCAGTAGGTGGTAGCTTGCCGCTTGCAGTACTCGGTATTAAGCGTAAGTTTGATGCTTGGCAGCCAGCGGGTCACACCGGTACTTTCCGTGGTAATCAGTTGGCAATGGGTACAGGTCTTGCGACCATCAAAACCATCAAAGAACAAAACTTGGCACAAAATGCGCAAGAGCGTGGTGATTTCTTACAAGCTGAATTGAAAAAATTAGCTGTTGAATTCCCATGTATTGGTAACGTGCGTGGCCGTGGTTTGATGATTGGTGTTGAAATTGTTGATGAACGTCAAAAAGCAGATCATATGGGTGCTTTCCCTGGTGATTCTCAATTGGCAGCAGCAATCCAGGCCGCATGTTTTGACAACAAATTGTTGTTAGAAAAAGGTGGTCGTAACGGTACGGTCATTCGTTTACTTTGCCCGCTTATCATCAATCAAGCTGAATGTGAAGAAGTGATCGTTCGCTTTAAGAAAGCACTTGCTGAAGCACTAGTTGCAACTCGAGGCGCGTAACATGGTTGATTTTGCAGAACATCGTAAAGCGTTATTCTGCAATGATGCACAATCTATTGCTGACTATCAGTCGGCAATGGATGAAGCGGTAAAAGCCGTTTCAGCATGGTTGCAAAACGACAAAATGTATACCGGCGGTAGCATTAAAGAGCTCCGTAACGCAATTGCGTTTCATCCTTCAAAAGAAGGCATGGGTTTACATAAATCTCTTGAGCGTATGGTTGAGCTTTTCTTAAATAAAAGCTTGAAAGTGCATCATCCACACTCGTTAGCACATTTGCATTGCCCGACCATGGTGGCTAGTCAAATTGCAGAAGTGTTGATTAATGCAACCAACCAGTCAATGGACTCATGGGATCAAAGCCCGGCAGGTTCTTTGATGGAAGTGCAGCTGATTGACTGGCTACGTCAAAAAGTCGGCTACGGGTCAGGTCAGGCTGGTGTATTCACCTCTGGTGGTACGCAATCTAACTTGATGGGTGTACTGCTTGCACGTGATGCCTGCATCGCGAAAAACTGGAAAGACGAAAACGGCAATCCGTGGTCGGTTCAGCGCGATGGTATCCCTGCAGATGCTATGCGTAATGTCAAAGTCATTTGTTCTGAAAATGCACACTTCTCTGTGCAAAAGAACATGGCGATGATGGGTATGGGCTTCCAGTCTGTGGTCACTGTTCCTGTGAATGAAAATGCACAGATGGACGTAGACGCACTGGAAAAAACCATGGCTCACCTTCAGGCTGAAGGCAAAATCGTGGCATGTGTGGTGGCAACCGCAGGTACGACCGATGCGGGTGCGATCGATCCATTAAAAGCGATTCGTGACATCACCAACAAGTATGGCGCGTGGATGCATATCGATGCGGCATGGGGTGGTGCATTGATTCTGTCAAATGACTATCGTTCTATGCTTGATGGTATTGAATTGTCTGATTCTGTGACACTCGATTTCCACAAACATTACTTCCAGACTATTTCTTGTGGCGCGTTTTTGTTGAAAGACGAAGCGAACTACCGTTTCATGCATTATGAAGCTGAGTACTTAAACTCTGCTTATGATGAAGAACATGGTGTGCCGAATCTGGTGTCTAAGTCATTACAAACCACACGTCGTTTTGATGCGTTGAAATTGTGGATGACAGTTGAAGCATTGGGTGAAGAGCTTTATGGTTCGATGATCGACCATGGTGTGAAGTTGACGCGTGAAGTGGCTGACTACATCAATGCAACTGCTGGTTTAGAGATGCTGGTTGATCCACAATTTGCTTCTGTATTGTTCCGTGTGGTACCAGCAGGCTATCCAGCTGAATTGTTAGATACATTAAACCAGAACGTTGCAGACGAGTTGTTTGCACGTGGTGAAGCGAATATTGGTGTAACTAAAGTGGGCGATGTTCAATCATTGAAAATGACCACTTTAAGCCCGGTAGCAACACTTGAAAACGTGAAGAACTTGCTTGCACTTGTGCTTGCAGAAGCTGACCGTATTAAAGATGCGATTGCTGATGGTACATATACACCTGCGATTGATTAATCGATGTAGTTGTATTGAGTATTGAAAAAAGGAGATCAATGGATCTCCTTTTTTTTTGTATATATTTTCAATTTCAGGATTTTCTAAAAAAACATACAGGGTTTAGATCATATAAAAATGACAGATATAAGAATTATTACAAATTAGCCGTTAAACAGCTTATTTTTATTATCATTGAAAGAATCTTTTACATATTGAATTTAAAGGAAAATTTTATAAATCAAAGTTGATAGAACAATTATCATCAAAGCGTCACAATGCTGTAACTTCTTTGTCATATTCTAAAATCAAAATGCAATGGACGAAATAAGTACAAAACTGAATAAAAAGTGGCGTACTTCAAAATTGCATCTAATGAAGAGAGAAAAGAATGCGCTTAAATCACATCGCACTTGCTTTAGCAGTTTCAGGGGCAGCTGTAGCAACCACAGCAAATGCAGCTCGTGACACTATTCAAATCGCTGGTTCTTCAACCGTTTTACCATACGCAAGTATTGTAGCTGAAGAGTTTGGCAATACTTTCCCGCAGTTTAAAACACCAGTTGTTGGTTCAGGTGGTACTTCAGGCGGTCTGAAACAATTCTGTCAGGGTGTAGGTGATAATACCATCGACATCGCCAATGCATCGCGCAAGATTAAAGATTCTGAATTGGCTGCATGTAAAAAAGCCGGTGTGAATCAGGTGATTGAAGTTAAAGTAGGTTATGACGGTATTGTATTCGCATCTAATGCGAAGAAGGCGACCTATAAATTACGTCCACAACATGTATTTGCAGCACTGGCAGCAGAATTACCATCTAACGGTAAATTGGTAGCCAACCCTTATACACGTTGGAACCAGATTGATAAAGCATTGCCTAATGAACCGATTACTTTGGTGATTCCAGCTTCTAACCATGGTACGCGTGAAGTGTTCCAGGAAAAAATGGTTGAAGCCGGTTGTGAATCTTATGATTATTTCAAAAAATTAGACAAAGATGCACAGAAGAAAGCATGCGCTAATTTCCGTAAAGACGGTAAAGTGATTGAAATCGCAGGTGATTATACTGAAACGCTGGCTCGCTTAAAAACTTCTCCAAGTGCAATTGGGGTATTTGGTTTAGGTTTCTATGACCAGAACCGTGACAAATTGCGTGTGGCTAGCGTGAACAATGTAACGCCATCAGAGAAAACCATTCTGAATGGTTCTTATCCTGTATCACGTCCATTGTTCTTCTATGTGAAAGGTGAACACCTTAAATCAATCAAAGGTTTACAACAGTACTCTGAATACTTCATCAATAAAAAAGTATCTGGTAAAGGTTCTAAGCTAGAAAAAGCTGGTCTAATTTCAATGTCTGATAAAGAACGTGCAAAAGTTCTTGCAGCATTAAAAGCTGGTAAAGCGGTTAAGTAATCGTAATGAAAGAAGCTGGTGCTAGGATGATTCCTAGCACCAGCATTTTTGCACTGACAAGGATTTTTCAAAACATGAAAATTGAAAAAATGCCGGAGAATACATGAATCTGCTACTCATAGGTGTGTTATTGGCCTTGATTGCCGTAGCTTATCAAATCGGATTATCTAAAAGCCGTAAGCTGGCAGGTAAGGGAAATAATACTGCGAATCTGCACTCTCGTCCGGGATATTATGGTGCATTGGTGGCTTTATGGTGTGGTATCCCTGCGCTTTTAATTTTACTTGTTTGGAACATTGTCGAACCGAATATCTTGCGGCATGTGGTATTAAATAATGTTCCTGCAAATATTGCAGCCACATTAGATAGCGCCGGAGTGGAAGTTTTAATTGACCGGGTGCAAGCCATTGCTTCTGGTTTTGGAGTGAGTGACCAGGCAGCTGCTTATGAAATTGCAGCAGCACAACAGTTAGCTAAAATTGAAACTATTAGTAATTTTGCTAAATTTGCAGTGGTGATCTGTGCGGCTTTAGTTGGGCTGGTTTGGGCGAAAAAACATGTATCCCAGCAATATCGTGCACGTAACCAGGTCGAAAAAACCATCAATATTGCGTTGGCTTTGTGTTCAGGCGTGGCGATTTTAACCACGATTGGCATTGTTATGTCGATGTTCAGCGAAGCTATGCGCTTCTTTAGTTTCGTCAGTCCATTCGATTTCTTCTTTGGCACCGAATGGAACCCGGGTTTCAGTACAACAGGTAATGCTGAAGGAAGTTATGGTTTGCTACCCTTGCTATGGGGTACGTTCATGGTCAGCGGTATTGCTTTGTTGGTCGCAGTACCAGTGGGGCTGATGATTGCGATCTATTTAGCTGAATATGCATCATCGGGCTTTCGCTCTTGGGTCAAGCCGACGATCGAAGTTTTGGCAGGTATTCCCACCATTGTATATGGTGTTTTTGCCATGATGGTGATGGGCCCATTCTTCAAGATGCTGGGAGATAATATAGGCCTGGAAATTAATGCAACAAGTGCATTAACCGCTGGTTTTGTAATGGGGATTATGATTATCCCATTTGTGTCTTCCTTGTCGGATGACATCATTACCCAGGTGCCTCGTGCATTGCGTGATGGTTCTCTAGGCTTAGGTGCCACTAAATCGGAAACCATTCGTCAGGTGGTCTTACCCGCCGCGTTACCAGGGATTACCGGTGCGTTCCTGTTAGCTGTTTCACGTGCAGTTGGTGAAACCATGATTGTGGTTCTGGCCGCAGGTAATAGTCCATTACTGCATGCCAATCCGCTAGAAGCTGTGTCAACTGTGACCGTGACGATTGTGAAACAATTAACCGGCGATACTGACTTTGCCAGCCCGCAAGCATTGGTGGCATTTGCGTTGGGTCTTACGTTATTCGTGATTACCCTAGGTTTGAACATCATCGCACTTTACATTGTGCGTAAATACCGCGAGCAATACGAATGAGTACATCCAATACATCTCCTATGGATCAAAAAGACTTTGATCCTCAAGAAGCGGCTAACATGCGTACAGAACGTAAGGATAGAATTTCAAAAACTTTGGCAAAGCGCCATCGTAAGGAAAAAACCTTCCGTTTAGCTGGTCTGTCTGCAGTTGTGGTTGGCTTATTTTTTGTTGCTTTGCTGTTTGGTAGTATTCTATCGAAAGGTTTACCTGCATTCTGGCAGGCGAGCATCACTGTTCCGGTTTATTTTGATCCACATTTGATTAATGCCGGACCACAGCCAACCCAAAAAACCAATGAAAGCCCAGCGCAATATCAGACACGGTATGTCGAATGGCAAACCCAAATGGGTATGGTGGATTGGGATGCCTTAATCGTGAATGGCATGATTGCCAAAGATCCAAGCCTTGAAGCTCAACGTGACTACCTCAACAGTATTTACACCAGCTCAGAAGCTTACCGTTTACGTGATATGGTGTTTGCCGATCCAGCTTTGATTGGTCAAAAGAAAGAAATGACTTTCTTGGCTGATGCAAACGTGGATGTCTGGATGAGTGGTAAAATTGACCGTTCTCTACCAGATGAACAGCAACAATTGGATACTGAAACACGTAAGCTTGTAGATGATCTGCAAGCGAAAGATATTCTTGAAAGAAAATTCAATACCAATATCTTTACCAATCCAGACTCACGTAGTTCGCCTGCAACTTCAGGGTTGGCGGGTGCGTTCATGGGCTCATTATTCATGATGTTGATTGTCATCTTGATTTCGATTCCAATCGGGGTAGCAAGTGCGATCTATCTAGAAGAATTTGCACCAAAAAATATCTGGACCGATATTATTGAAGTAAACATTAACAACCTTGCAGCTGTACCTTCCATTGTATTTGGTTTGCTTGGTGCTGCAATTTTTATCGGCTGGATGCATTTACCATTATCCGCTCCAGTGGTCGGTGGTTTGGTATTGAGTTTATTGACGCTGCCAACGGTTATCATTACCACTCGTGCTTCACTTAAAGCAGTACCACCTTCGATTCGTCAGGCGGCATTGGGGTTAGGTGCTTCCAAAGTGCAAACGGTATTCCATCATGTTTTACCTTTAGCACTTCCAGGGATCATGACTGGTGCTATTATTGGTGTCGCTCATGCGCTGGG
The DNA here is from genome assembly GCF_037402435.1 of Acinetobacter sp. NS-4. NCBI lineage: Bacteria > Pseudomonadati > Pseudomonadota > Gammaproteobacteria > Moraxellales > Moraxellaceae > Acinetobacter > Acinetobacter sp. NS-4. The sequence continues at coordinate 118,685 of NZ_JBBEUE010000001.1, forward strand.
TGAAACTGCACCTCTACTATTGATTGGTATGAGCGCATTCGTTGCGAGCATTCCGGCAACACCATTAGATCAGGCAACTGCGTTACCAGTACAGATTTACTTGTGGCAAGGTAATGAATTGCGTAACTTCTTTGAAGGACGTACTGCTGCTGCCATTATTGTGTTACTTGCACTGTTGATTGGATTAAATAGCCTTGCAATTTGGTTACGTAAAAAATTCGAAGTGCGTTGGTAATTGAGGACAATATATGAATACTGTAACCGCTACATCAAAAACAAATTCCTTAGAACAGGATGAATCCGTGAATCCAGAACAGAAACAGTTTACCGCTCCTGAAGTAGACAAAAAATCTCAGGGTACTGCATTTGTTTCTCAATTCGATACGCATACTTCTAGCAAAAAAGAAAATGAGACCTCTAATGTTAAATTGAGCACTTCAGATGTCCATGTTTACTATGGCGAAGCAGAAGCCATTAAAGGTATTGACATCAATATCTATGAAAATGAAGTGATTGCCTTTATCGGTCCATCGGGATGTGGTAAGTCAACCTTCCTGCGTACCTTAAACCGTATGAACGACACCATTGATAGCTGTCGCGTGACCGGTAAGGTGATGCTGGATAATCAGGATATCTATGACCCGAATCTTGATGTGGTTTTACTGCGTGCACAAGTCGGTATGGTATTCCAGAAACCGAACCCATTCCCGAAATCAATTTTTGATAACGTGGCGTATGGCCCTAAACTGCATGGTTTGGCGCGCGATAAATACGACCTGGAAGAAATTGTGGAAAATAGCCTGCATAAAGCAGGGCTGTGGGATGAAGTCAAAGACCGTTTAAACCAGCCGGGTACAGGTCTTTCAGGTGGTCAGCAGCAGCGTTTATGTATTGCGCGTACCATTGCGGTGAGTCCGGAAGTGATTTTGATGGATGAACCTTGTTCTGCACTGGATCCGATTGCAACGGCGAAGATTGAAGAGCTGATTTCAGAGCTTTCAACTCAATATACCATTGCCATTGTCACTCACTCGATGCAACAGGCAGCACGTGTATCAGACCGTACCGCCTATTTCCATTTGGGTGACTTGATCGAAGTCAATTCAACTGAAAAAGTCTTCACTCAGCCGGATCATCAATTGACGGAAGCTTATATTACCGGTCGCTTTGGTTAATCTTTATGTGTATAAAAAAAGGGCCGTCAGGCTCTTTTTTTATCGTTATGCTGAAGTATGGATTTATACAGCTAGAGCTATTTTATTGTCGTTTTTAATCAATGATAATTATTTGCAAAATATAAATTGAATTTTTGCATCAATGCCCACATCTAATTCAATATAAATATGAATTAAATGAGCTTATATCTGTATGTTATTTCACAACCCTAAATTGCCTGCTGAAATCCGAATCAGCCATTTAAATGTCCGTGTAAATGAACAGCGTAAAAAAATTGCACAAGTTACCGCATCTAAATTTGAACTATTGCAATTGACTCAACAGCTTTCCAAAGAAGCACGTTTACGTAAAAAAAATAATCAAAAAATTTATGTACTCGACTTTAAAGGTGATACTGCTGCATCTGCAGTAGAAAATCTACGTGAAGAAATTACCCTGATCTTGTCCACTGCAAAAGCAGGCCGTGACCGCGTAGTGGTTCGTTTGGAAAGTCCGGGTGGCATGGTACATGGTTATGGTCTGGCTGCGGCACAACTGGTGCGTTTGCGTGATGCTGGTTTTAACCTGACCATTTGTGTCGATAAGGTTGCAGCCAGTGGCGGCTATATGATGGCGTGTATTGCCAATGAAATTGTCTCTGCACCTTTTGCTGTGGTCGGTTCAATTGGCGTGGTTGCGCAAGTGCCGAACTTTAACCGCTTGCTCAAAGAAAAGCACATCGACTTTGAACTTTATACTGCAGGTCAGTTTAAACGTACCGTGACCATGTTTGGTGAAAATACCGCAGAAGGTAAAGCCAAGTTTGAAGAAGAGTTGCAACAAACCCATGAACTGTTTAAGCACTTTGTTGAAAAATACCGCCCGCAACTGAATATTGAAAAAGTGGCAACCGGGGAGCATTGGTATGGTAAAGATGCGCTTGAATTGAACTTGGTCGATCAGTTAAAAACCTCTGATGAATATCTGTTGGGTTTATTGGCACAGCATGATGTATATGTGATTGAAACTCGCCGTAAACCAACTTTAGGTGAGAAACTGGGTTTACAGGCAGCTCAAATGGCTGATGGTTTAGTACCTGCAGTCATGAATAAAATCATGGAAACTTTAGCGAGTAGCAACTCAAGTTTAGTGCAAATGCGTGATCCGAAACTTTAATCATAAAGTTTGATTATGCTTTTTAAAGCACACTTCGGTGTGCTTTTTTTAGCTATATTAAATACTTATGCTAGTATTATTTCATAACTACTTGATTGTTTATCTATAAAATGGCGACGTTTCTTATTGTTTTGGGGTTAATGTGCATTGTCGGATTGCCAGTCTATGCCATTCTTTACATTGTTCCTAAGGTCAAGCCAGATGATTGGAAAGCGGGTGCTCCATTTTTATTGATGCTTCCTGGATTTTTAATTTTTGGCTATGGACTGCATTTAAATAATAATAAGTCGATAACAGTGTCAACTGCTTGTGGTACGGTGCAGTATTATAAAAAATATTCTACAGGTGGACGTCATAGCAGGCATGAAAGTTTTGAGCGAATTACGCTACAACTAGATGATTCTCAATATTTCCGCCATTTTCGGTTTGTTGAAAACTTGGCGCGTAAGAATAAAGACGATCATATTTGTTTTGAATTTCATGATCGTCAGAAAAATTCACAGTTATCCGAATCGATAATTTTAAAATGGATGGAGCCGACCCTAATTCAGCAATAAAAAAATTGATGTAGAAGCTTTGTTATTTCGGTATTAGCTAGGTTTGGACGTTTTCATTAAGCAGATCACGCCAGAAATAATCGCGCCAATGGTTGCAAGCAGCATATCTTTATGTGCATCCCATATATCTCCCTGCTGCCCATTATAATTTTCTGCTTCCTCTGGGGATAAACCAATGGCAATCCACCATTCAAGCCATTCATAAATTAAACTGGTGGCCATAATAAACTGCACCACCAATAAAAACAGCATGAAAGGTTTAGCCTCAGGCAGCCATACATGAAACAGCCGCAGTAGCACAGGGAAGAGCAGTACACCACAGGCAAGATGCACCAAACGGTCATACATATTGCGTGACCAGCCCATTGATTGATTAAGGTCAAAATTAAACAGCTGAATGAGCAATTCGTTATAGGGCACATAGGAATACAGGTAATGTGCCCCTACAATATGAATCAGTAAAAAAACCAGATAAAGCGCAAAACTGTAAAAACTCAGGCCAATTTTCTTTTGGGTAAGCAATAACAGCACAAACATAAACACTGTACCTGCTTGATGCATTAAATATGCTTCAAATTCTAAAGGACGAATACTGGCGATGATTACCGCAATCGCCATAACTGCAAGTGCAAGCCAGTGTTTGATGTTCAATTGATATTCAATCATTATTTCTTGTATTGGCAAAGTTTTATGGGGAGTGCTGAAATTTTATCAATGGCTTATGTGGTTACAAACATAGATGAATTATCAACAGATTCTATTCTAATAAAAAAGCGAAGCCGAAGCTTCGCTTTTTAGATTTATTTCGAATTAAATTTTAGAAATTAAATCTTTAACCTGTTTCGCTTGAGTTGAAGCATTACCTGTATAAGTTGCAGGTGTCATTGTCGCAAGACGTGCACGTTCAGCAGCAGGAACAGCTTCAAGTTCGTTACCGTTTACGAAATCAACCATCATCTCACGAGTCATTGCTTGACCACGAGTCAGGGCTTTTAATTTTTCGTATGGCTTTTCAACTGCATAACGACGCATTACAGTTTGAATTGGCTCTGCAAGAACTTCTTGAGCATGGTCAAGATCTTCAAGAATGCGTGCAGCATTCAGTTCAAGTTTACCAATACCTTTAGAGCAAGCTTCAAAAGCGATCAAGCTTTGTGCAAAACCAACACCCATGTTACGAAGCACAGTCGAGTCGGTTAAGTCACGTTGCCAGCGAGATACAGGAAGTTTTTCGCCTAAGTGTGCAAGTACCGCGTTTGCAATACCCAAGTTACCTTCTGAGTTTTCGAAGTCGATTGGGTTTACTTTGTGCGGCATAGTTGAAGAACCAACTTCGCCTTCTTTCAAACGTTGTTTGAAGAAACCAAGAGAGATATAACCCCAAACGTCACGGTTAAAGTCGATCAGGATGGTGTTGAAACGACGTAAGGCATCAAAAAGTTCCGCCATGTAGTCATGTGGTTCGATTTGAGTGGTGTACGGGTTGAACTGTAAACCTAAAGATTCAACAAATGCTTGTGAATGCGCAGGCCAGTTGATTTCTGGGTAAGCAGAGTAGTGAGCGTTGTAGTTACCTACCGCACCGTTGATTTTACCTAGAAGCTCAACTTGTTTGAACTGTTTGATTTGGCGAGCTAAACGGTAAGCCACGTTCGCCATTTCTTTACCCAAAGTTGTTGGGCTTGCAGTTTGACCGTGAGTACGAGACAACATTGGTTGTTCAGCGTGTTGTTCAGCCAATGCAACGATTGAATCGATGATTTGTTGCATAGCTGCAACTAAAACTTCACGACCATTTTTCAACATTAATGCATGAGACAAGTTGTTGATGTCTTCAGATGTACAAGCAAAGTGAATGAACTCACCGGCATTTTTAAGTTCATCAATGTGAGCAATTTGTTCTTTCAGGAAGTACTCAACCGCTTTTACATCGTGGTTGGTGGTACGTTCAATTTCTTTAATACGGTTTGCATTGTCTTCAGAGAAGTTAGCCACAATTGCATCAAGCGCTGCATTGGTTTCTGCGCTAAACGCTGGAACTTCAGTGATTTCTGGACGGTTTGCAAGCGCTTGTAACCAACGCACTTCAACAGTCACACGAGCATGGATTAAACCAAACTCAGAGAGGAAAGGACGTAGAGCATCACATTTGCTAGCGTAACGTCCATCTAATGGAGAAAGTGCGGTTAAAGCGTTCATAGCGATTCCTTAAACTTTGGAATTAAACGTAAAACAGAAAGCTCGAACAACATCAGTTAAACCACCTGATACTGTAAACGAGCAAGATCTTGAATATCTTGGAGCAGCTTACGCTTACTGAAAATCATACCCCATGAGCTACCACCCAACTGACGCCATAAGTGCGCCAGTTGCAGGCCAGTAAACAGGGAAGCGCGAATTCGGTTGGTATGGGCACTATCTTTAAAAGCTTCGGCATTGCCCTTGACCATAATCCGCGGATTAATTTGTCCCGCGGTGTCGATATAGGTTTGGGCAAGGTTGGCAATAATGCTGGGATGCAGATAGTTATTATCGAAAAAAGACAGCTGTTTTAGAATTTTTTGTTGAGATTGTTCAATGATTTCAACAAATTTGGGAGTGCTATAGACTTTTTTCTCTAACTGTAACAATGCCATGGCATAGCTCATCGGCAGTTTGGCGTTAGAGAGTTTGGGTAAGCGAGATTTAGGAGAGCTATTAAAGGGCTGGGTAATACTGCTTTCTAAGGTTTTTAAACCGAGGGAAATATCGGCAAGTTGATTAAAGAAGTCTAAGGTTTGACAGGATTCATTGGCGGTAGGGCGGATGTTCAGGCTGGCTTTAATCAGTTGCTCCAGATAGAAGCTCCCATTTTCGCCAATACTCTGCTGTCCAGACATGGCCGTCATATGGGTCAGCTGTGTCGATTGAAACACAGCTGCCAACGCCAAAGCACGGTTCTGACGTACATTCAAAGTCTGAGGCTGTTGAAAGGGTAACTCAGCCATGCCTGTCGCTTCCTTTTAAATAAAATCAGGTTTAGGGGCATTGGTATGATGAATCACACCACCACCTAAACAAACTTCATCTGCGTAGAACACTACACTTTGTCCTGGAGTCACCGCACGTTGCGGTTCATCAAATTCAACGCGTACACCATTTGGCATATCGCTGTCTTTATAAATGATACAACCTTGATCGGGCTGGCGATAACGGGTTTTGGCGGTACAGCGGAAACCTGTTTCCAGAATATCCTGCTCACCCGCCACCCAGTCAATCGCTTCACTCCAAAGTATAGTACTTTGCATCAGTGGATGTTCATGACCCTGACCAATCACCAGGCGGTTGTTTTCAATATCTTTATAAAGCACAAACCAGGCACCTTCGGCTGCGCCTTTAAGGCCACCCAAACCGATACCACCGCGTTGACCGAGCGTATAGTACATTAAGCCGTGATGTTCACCAACCTCTTTACCGTTATCCAGCAGGATTTTTCCGGGTTGGGCAGGTAAATATTGCTTTAAGAAGTCATTAAAACGACGTTCACCAATAAAACAGATCCCGGTTGAGTCTTTTTTCTTTGCAGTCGCTAAACCCAGTTCTTCAGCAATACGACGAACTTCAGGTTTTTCAATTTCACCCACAGGGAACAAGGTCTTGTTAATTTCACGACCATGGACTGCATGCAGGAAATAAGTTTGGTCTTTGTTATTGTCAAATCCGCGGAGTAAAGGTGCGTATTGTTCACCACGCGAATTGGTTTTAGTTTCACCGCGACGGCAATAATGACCGGTGGCAATAAAGTCTGCACCCAGATGAATTGCATGATCTAAAAAGGCACGGAATTTGATTTCTTTATTACATAAAATGTCTGGGTTTGGTGTACGGCCAGCCGCATATTCCTGTAAGAAATGCTCAAATACACGATCCCAATATTCCATGGCAAAATTGGCGGTATGCAGTTTAATGCCAATCTTGTCACAAACGGCTTGGGCATCGGCTAGATCTTCCATTGCCGTGCAGTATTCCGTGCCATCATCTTCTTCCCAGTTCTTCATGAAAAGCCCTTCAACCTGATAACCCTGTTGAAGAAGAAGTGCTGCAGAAACAGAAGAATCTACACCACCAGACATACCGACGATGACACGTTGTTGCATAGGATTAAGCATCCAAAGTTGTAAATAGGGGAGAATTTTGGTGCTCATAAACGAGCGATAAAGGATATTTTTGACCAGATAGGGCATCTTCGACGGCTTTAATGACCAAGGGACTGCGTGCACGACCAGTTTCGAGCAATTCACCCAGCGTCATCCATTGTGGGCCGACAATGCCTTTGTCCAGTCCAGCTTCTGGAAAGTATTCCAGTACATGTGCTAAAAAGCAAAATCTAAAATAGGTGCGGTCTGGAAACATGGGCGGGGTATAGGTATAGATGCCAAGCAGGGAATCTACTGCTATGGCATGTCCTGTTTCTTCCATGGTTTCACGAATAGCCGCTTGAATGAGGGTTTCCCCACACTCGACATGACCCGCAGGCTGATTGAACACGGTATGTGTTACGCCTTCCGTATATTCTTCAACAAAAAGGAATTTACCGTTTTTTTCGACAACGGTGGCTACGGTAACGTGAGCTGTCCAAGCGGTCATTGAAAAGCACCAAGGAATAAAAGGGCTATTCTACAAAATTTAGGGCGTGGTGGCTATGCGGTAGGAGTTTTTCTTTGATTGTTTAAAAAAATGTTTATGACTTTATATTGCTGTTAAAAAATTATAATTATTGAATTTTAATTCTATTGGCTCAAACGTTATTAATATGAGCTTATCAAAATTGTGGAACAGTGCTTAAATAATGAGCGTGGAACATGATAAATCATTAAAAAAGCCCAGATCGGTAGATCTGGGCTTTTTATTACACGTTAAGAATATGATTTAAAAGGAATAAAAAAATAGGATTTCGTATAAGGTGTATTATGTTAATTTTATAAATACTTAATAGCGATACTTATCTCTCGCCTGTCTTAGTAATTCACTTTTAATCGTGTCATATGTTTCTACTAAAGCTACATGTTTTTCATGAAACTCATAAAAATCAGCTATCACTTGATCATCTGGACTAAAATACGTGGTAGTAAAGGTCGTATCATCATTAATACAATAATAAAGCATTTCATCATTTTGATTGTAATATAGACCTTTTGAAAAAGGTTTTTCTTTCGATGATGGTTTATAGATCATCCAGCTTATTTTTTTAAATTCACCATTTATGCTTTTATAATCAGTACAACCAGATCTTTTATCTGATCTTTGATTTGCATCAGTATGAAACACATCTCTGTACGCAATAGCCTCATAATTATTTCCTATGAATAAAACAAATTGAGAAGTGCCTTTTGATTCACTAAATTCGTTCATGTCATCCAAAATTAAATTATTGTCTTGGTCATAATAAGATTCTCGAATTAGTTTGCCTTTAGAATCTTTAAAACATATATATTTTAAAGGATCTTCTTGAGTTGCTTCGCAAATTTGTACTGTTATCATAATTATTACATCGCATAATCAGGTTTTGTAGGTGCAGGTATTTTTTCCATATAGCCACTTTAGCTGTTTCAGGACAACCAGCAAAAAGAGCATCAATAATCTTTTGATTTAATAGTTATCTCTTTATTTAACATAAAATCTCTTATACGAAATTTAAGTGTAAGCCCCAAATAGAAATGTCCGGTTTCTCCAAAGTAAAAATGTCCGCTTTTAGAATATGTACTTTTCCTTTTTCGTCAATGGACTGGCTTTCTTGAGGATACTGTTTTTTAAAAACTTACTTAGTCATCCTCCAATTCAGTAATCACCCATTCATCACCGATAAATTTCCGATCAGCCGCTTGGCCATATTGCAGATCAAACATTTCATTCAAAGTCGGATCTCGATCAATCAAATGCTTTAAGCCAATCAGCTTATAATCATCATCAACTAAAGGTTCTTCAGTTAAAAATTGCCAATCGCCATTTTTTTCATGAAGCACTGTTAATATTGGCTGTTGTGACTCAATCCATTGTCTTGTTGTGAATATACCTAGATTGGTGGGCTCCCGAAATTTAAAATTCATATTACGGTCGAGTAAAGGTTGATCATATAAAAATTCTGCTTGAAAACCCGCTTCCCATGGAAACTTATCGTTGCGATCTGTCCATATCAGTTGAAGTGCAGGGAATTCGCCATTTGTATAATAACTTTGAGCAATCCCAAAATAATTATTCATATTTTCAGCATCAACTTTAATAAATTGACAGCGACTATCTTTAAAAAAGATATCTGAATATTCATGCTCTAATTGAATCACTTCACCGCTTTGAATCACTTCAGCAATGTGATTGAGGATGGTGTGACAGAGTTTTGCAGACAAGCCGAAACAAATAATTTCAGGATGCTCATAACTTTGGTAAAGACCAATGCTATAGCTAAAAGGTGGTGAATAATCAGTGTGATCAATCGACATCACCTGCAAGCCGAATTTTTCGATATTTATTTTTGTTCGCTTTAATAATTCACTTCGATCAGGGCATTGATGATCTTCTGTATATTGCATAGGAATTCATTATTGATATTTTTAACATCCTAAAATACAGAAGATTCAATCGAGGGACAAACCTGATTTTGGGATTATTTATAATTCCCAGAAACCTTCACATAATTCTGTGCTGAATAGGGCAAAAACGCCATTTCCTTTTCAGTCAGAGGACGGGCTTTTTTCGCAGGACTACCAACATACAACCAGCCACTTTCCAGAACTTTTCCGGGTGGAACAAGCGTACCTGCACCAATCATCACATCATCTGGAATTACGACATCATCCAGAATAATGCTGTTGATGCCGATCAAAACACGGTTGCCAATAGTACAACCATGTAAAGTTACATGATGGCCAATGGTGACATCCTCGCCAATAATCAGTGGCGAGCCTTCGGGTTTATCCGCCTTTTTATGGCTGACATGTAGCATGGCATGATCCTGAACATTGGAGTTCTTGCCAATACGGATATGATTCACATCGCCACGAATCACGGCAAAAGGCCATACCGAAACATTTTCCGCTAAACTGACTTCACCAATCACTATGGACATCTCATCAACGTAGCAAGTGGCATCAATTTTAGGATGCTGATTTAAATAAGGGCGAATGTTCTTTTTCATATCGGGTATGCAGTGCTCAAGGTTTGTAGGAATTATAAAATAAAAAAGCATCCAAACCGAGGTAGGGATGCTTTGGTCTAATTTAAAAAAACTAAACTTAGAACAAGTTAGCGAAGAATTGTTTAATGTGGTCGATCATTTTTGCAAAGAAACCCGCTTCTTCAACGGCCTGAAGGGCAACAAGTGGTTTTTCAGCAATCACTTTACCATTTAAAGTGGCAACATATTTACCGACCACTTGACCTTTTTTAAGTGGTGCAGTCAGTTTAGGTTGTACAACCAATTGAGTTTTAATGGCATTGGCTTCGCCTTTAGGCATGGTCACGTTAAAGTTTTCAGGTAGGCCAATTTGAACATCATTACTTTTACCGTACCAAACTTTTGATTTAGCCAAAACCTGGTTTGCAGGTTGAACTTTTACGGTTTCAAAGCTTGCATAACCCCAAGCTAAAAGTTCACGTGTTTGTGATGCACGCTCGTTCATACTTGGTGCACCAAAAATCACTGAAATTAAACGCATTGGACCACGTTTAGCTGAAGTCGTTAAGCAATAACCGGCTTCTTCAGTATGACCTGTTTTTAAACCATCCACACTTGGGTCGGTATAAAGTAATGCATTACGGTTACCTTGCTTAATACCGTTAAAAGTGAATTCTTTTTCAGAATAGATTGGATAGTACTTTGAGCTGTCATGAATGATATGTTGCGCAAGAGTCGCCATATCTTTAGCAGTAGAGTAGTGACCTTCAGCAGGCATACCTGTTGCATTGATAAAGCTGGTATTGGTCATGCCAATACGTTTTGCTTCTTCATTCATCATGTGGGCAAAAGTGCCTTCATTGCCGGCAATATGTTCTGCCATGGCTTTAGATGCATCATTACCCGACTGAATGATAATTCCGCGTAGCATTTCCAAGGCTGTTGCAGTGCCGTTCAGTGGTACATACATACATGATTCTGTACTGCTACCACGACACCACGCAGATTCGTTCATACGAACTTTTTCATTTTCAGTGAGATCGCCACTCAATAACTTTTGTTCGACGAGGTAACTGGTCATCATCTTGGTCATTGAAGCAGGAGCAAGTTTTTCATTTTCATTTTTTGATGCGAGGATTTGCCCTGTCTCATAATCCATTAAAACATAAGATTTATTATTGAGTTCTGGTGGTGCAGATAAGACAGTTGCTGCGTATGTGAAGCTCGGCAATAGTAATAATGCAGCAAGGGCGCTTTTGTGGGTCATTCTGGGTGGTTCCAATATCTTAATAATAAGCACAAAGAGCTTTGCATTTTAGGACAAAGCAAAGCTGACTTCTATGGGGGAAATCAGCTTATTTCAAAAGTATTGTAACCAATTTGTGTTATTTGCTATATGTGGTGAGTTCCTGGCAAATTTCCAGGTTTTTTGCGTCTCCCGCTTTTTTCGCATCTGTGCGTGCTTCAGTTAAAATAGACTTAAATTTTTTCTCTTTACTGAGTTTGGCCAGGCTGGAAACTGCATTTTTTTCTGCCGGTAAATATTCTTGGGCCAGCTTTGCATAACCTTGTTCAAATTTAGCCTGATCTTTCACTAATCCTGGGCATACTTCTGAAAGTACATAAATAGCTGCCAGTTCCTGCTGGGTGACTTTTTGTAGCGGAGTAACTTCAATATTTTCATCTTTTTGCGTGGCTGCATGGGTCACAGAAAGTGTCATGAGTACAGTAGTGAATAGACCGAAACAAGCAGATTTGAATAGAGATAATTTCATTGAAACAGACCTAAATTATTTATAAACATCACAATAAAAATAAGCTTAACCATATTTTTGGTAATTGTAAGTACACAAATGTATTGAAGCTGTTGAAAATGATGCTAATCCTCAAAAACTTGCAGATAAGAAAGGATTAAAAAAGCATAAAGAACAGTCTTCTTTATGCCTATCATCATTATAAGATACTTCTTAATATTTTAAGTATCTTATATAAAGTCAGAGCGATTTATTCAGGCTGATAAGCCAGGACTTCTTCGCAAACCGATTTTTGTTCATCATTACTGGTTTCTTTTGCAGCCTGACGGGCCTCATTCAGTACAGATTTATATTCTGAATCTGCCTGAATTTTATCAAAAGTCATCGATTTGTCTGAATAATCTTGCAGATAAGACTGAATCAAGAGCTGAATTTTTTGATCAAATTTTGCATTTTTCCCTATAATTGCCGGGCATACTTCAGTCATCACTTGAGTTGAAGCAAGATCTTCTTTCACAATCGTATTGGCTTCTTCCTGAGATAAGCCTTCATTGGCTAAAACAGTGGAAGATAACAATGCCGCAATGCCGAACCCTAATAAGCCACGAAATGATAAAGTTTTAATCATTTTAAAGTCACACTTTTTGAATAAATGTTGAGCGTCAAATATATATAATTTTCTATATAATTCAATCAAATGTTGTGATTAGTCATTTTTAACCATTACGAGATATTTAAGTGAATATATTAATTGCCAATGATGATGGTGTTTTTGCTCCCGGGCTTCAGGCATTGGCTCAAGCCTTGGCTCCCCTTGGTCGTGTGGTTATTGTTGCTCCTGAAAGTGAACGCAGTGGTTTTTCCAGTGCCCTTACTTTAGACCGTCCCTTACGACCGATTCAGATTGCAGCCGATGTTTGGGCAGTCAATGGAACACCTGCAGATTGTGTCTATCTGTCCATGAATGGTTTATTCGATTTTGAATTTGATCTGGTGGTCAGCGGAATTAATAGCGGGGCAAATCTGGGCGATGATGTGCTTTATTCAGGAACTGTCGGCGCAGCATTTGAGGGGCGGCTAATGAAACAGCCTGCCATTGCTGTATCTATGGCTGGGCCAAATGTACGTTCTTATGACAGTCCGAACGATTATGCAGTCGCAGCACAATGGGTGCATGATTTTATTGCTCAGGGTTTGCCAGCGTTACCACCACGCCATATTTTTAATGTGAATATTCCAGATATATCTGAATTGCAAGGTTCAAAAATTACTTATCAGGGACGTCGTAGTCAATCTAAGCCCATCACTAGTCATGTAGACCCACGTGGACGTCAAGTGTACTGGATTGGCCTGTCAGGTGAGGCTGTGGCTGAACCTAAAAAGGGTTTAACTGAAATAGAGTCGGACTTTTTTGCTGTGGCAAATGGTTATGTCAGTATTACTCCGATTCAAATGGATGCCACAAATTATGAGATTTTGCACACATTACATGCACAGTTTTCTAAATAGTGCCGAATAGTGTTATAACTTTGTGAAAAAGCAGAATTGAACATATTTTTCAGGTACTTTTTTGCTAATCTTAACGTAAATCAATAAATACATTTATGTGTAAAGAGGAAGATTAATGCACTTGGTGTCACAATATCGCTTATTTGCTGCGCCTACAGCATTGTTGAAGACCATTGTGTTGTCTACAGCTGTTGTTTCAATTGCTATTTTGAGTGGCTGTGCGTCAAAACCGCAAATTCAAAATGCAACACGTTATATGACTGCACCGGATTACTATACGGTTCGTTCGGGGGATACCTTAAGCGGGATCGCTGCACGTTATGGTTTAAGTTATCTTAGCGTTGCCGGGATGAACGATATAGATGTCCCGTACCGTATTTATGTCGGGCAATCTTTACGTTTAAAAAATTCCGGATCACGCCGTACCACAACAACACAAGCCGTGGCACAAGCTGCACCTATTCAGCGTCAAACAGTTCAACTGCCGACTACACCGGCTAAAACCACTGCTCCAGTAACCACCACGACTGCACCTGTGGCATCCTCTAAGGTTTCTGCCTTGCGCTGGGTAAAACCAAGTAATGGGGCAGTCATTGCAAACTTTAATGTTGCTGCAAATGTGAAGGGTATTCGCTATAGCGGTAATACTGGCGATGCAATTTTTGCTGCTGCGGATGGGCAAGTGGTGTATGCAGCAGATGGTTTGAAAGAATATGGTAATTTAATTCTGATCAAACATATCGATGGTTACATTACTGCTTATGCTCATAATAGCAAAATGAATGTGAGTAGCGGTCAGAATGTGACAGCAGGACAGAAAATTGCTGAAATGGGTTCAACAGGCACCAATCGCACCATGCTCGAGTTTCAGGTACGCCTAAATGGCAAACCAATCAATCCGACTAATGTTTTACCAATAAATTAAATTTTTCAAATACAAAAAATAAATTTCACCGTATAATACAATGAGTTGCTTTTATCAAAAAGATAAGAGCACTCATAAGTTCAGAGGGAAATTTATGTTAGATCAACTTCGAGCAATGGGTGTATTTGCTTGTGTTGTTGAAAAAAGCTCGTTTAGCGGTGCTGCACGTGAGTTAGGAATCACCACCAGTGCCGTGAGTCAGCAAATTCGTTCATTAGAAAATGAAATGGAAGTTACACTTCTACATCGATCTACTAGAAAATTAAGTCTGACTGAAGCTGGACAAGCTTTTTTCCACAGCTGTCAAGAAATGCTTGCCGCTGCTGAGCGTGGGAAAATCCGTATCAACGAGTTGCGTGATGACTTGGTGGGGGATTTACGCATTGCCACAACCCCGGAACTTGGTGCTAATCATGTGATTCCTGCATTGTCTCACTGGATGCAGGCACATCGTCGGCTCGCTGTACATATAGAAGCACATAATCAATACACCGATTTAATCGAGGGTCGTATTGATATTGCCTTACACATGAGTCCAAAAATCGAAGATCATAATTTGAATGTCGTGCCACTGGCTCTGGTGGAGCAGGTTTTAGTGGCGTCACCGAGTTATTTGAATCAGTCTGCGCCTGTGTCAAGACCTGAAGATCTAAACCATCATGATCTGATTCCGGTCAATATTATGAAAAATTATCAGCATTTTTCATTTCAACACGCAGGGCTGGGCGAAACAGTAAATCTGGAAATGAAATCACGTTTCAGTACCAATAACGTTTTGGTTGCGAAATCTTTATGTTTGCAAGGGCATGGTATTGCACGAATTTTATATCTGGATGCAAAAAAAGACTTAGTCAATGGCTCTCTGATGGAAGTTTTACCCGAGTGGAAACTATCTCATTTCACTTTATATGCCGTCACGGCAAAAAAAGATCAGCAACCAACGCAAGTTCATCGTTGTTTGGATGCCTTAAAACAATACTTCAGCCAATTACCGGGTGGAAGAATTTATCAAGTAGCTTTATAACATGAGCGAATAAAAAAGCCGCATAGAGCGGCTTTTTTATTCGGGATTAAAATAATTAAGCTAAATAAGCCTTGATCATTTTAACCAAACGCTCAATCAATTGATCAGCCTGTTGTTGGCTAATGTTGAGTGGCGGTAATAAACGGATTACAGAACCTGCAGTCACATTGATAATTAAATGATATTCATCACGTGCCACATTGACCAATTCGCCACACGCTTTTGGCAACTCAATACCAATCATCAGACCAAAACCACGAACGCTAACGTTTCGATCAGCCAGTTGCTGGGTTAACTGCTCAACGATATAACTTCCCATTTTTGCGGCATTTTCAACCAGATTTTCTTTTTGAATGGTATCAATAACCGTATAAACCACACGTGAACCCAGGGCAGTACCACTATAAGTTGAACCATGGTTGCCGGCAGTTAAAACACCAACGCCACGGCCTTGAGTCATCACGGCACCAATCGGGAAGCCATTACCTAAACCTTTGGCAGTGGTGAGTACATCTGGAACAATATTGGTATGTTGGTAAGCAAAGTATTTACCGGTACGGCCATTACCTGTTTGAACTTCGTCCAGCATCATCAACCAGTTATGTTGATTACAGATTTGACGAATGTCTTCAAGATAGCTAAAGCCTTGAGGTGCAGTATTTACACCACCTTCACCCTGAATTGGTTCAACCAGAATTGCCACGATGTCTGGGTGGTTGATGGCAGCTTCTTCAATCGCTTCAATGTCGCCAAATGGCACACGAATAAAACCTTCTACCAAAGGTGCAAAACCTTCCTGAACTTTTTTGTTACCGGTCGCGGAAAGAGTCGCCAGGGTACGGCCATGGAAAGAATGATCTGCGACAATGATTTTTGGGGTCTTAATACCTTGCATATGGCCAAATTTACGGGCAATTTTAATTGCACCTTCATTTGATTCTGCACCACTATTCGAGAAGAAAATTTCTTCCATGCCGGAAACTTCAGCAAGTTTTTGTGCAGCAGCTATTTGCCAAGGCACTTCAAAAATGTTGCTGGTATGAATCAGGGTAGCTGCCTGTTCGGCAATCGCTTCAGTCACCGCTGGGTGTGAATGACCCAAACCACATACAGCAATCCCTGTTAATGCATCTAGGTATTCAGTACCATCTTCAGTATAAAGATAAGAACCTCGTCCTCGGACAAAGCTGATCGGCTGACGGCCAAATACTGGCATCAAATGAGATGGTTGATCAGTTTGCACAGGAGCAAGGGTAATATTATTCATGACTAACTCTTATCTGTTAGGAGGAAAAAATAAAAGTTTATATAAGCAAAATCCAGGGCAGATTAAAAGCCCAAATGTAAATAAAAATGGAATTATTGCTTTAGACATACTGTTTCCTCCAGTTTTGGGTATAATGCGAGGCAGATTAGTTGAGGATTTATCAATGACTGAACAAGCACGCGATACTGAAGCGTTAATTCGTGACCAAATTGCTAAACATGCAGTGTTACTTTACATGAAAGGTACACCACAATTTCCACAATGTGGTTTCTCTGCACGTGCGGTAGAAGCTCTCAGTCAAATTGGTCGTCCATTTGCTTATGTAAACATTTTGGAAAATCCAGATATTCGTGCAACTTTACCGAAAATTGCAAATTGGCCTACATTCCCACAATTGTGGATCAATGGCGAATTAATCGGTGGTAGCGATATCATGCTCGATATGTTCCAAAAAGGTGAGTTAAAACCTTTGGTAGAACAGTACAGCCCAGCGCCTGAAGCTTAATTCAGTGTGATGATGTTGTATGAAAAAAAGCGCCTTGAAGGGGCGCTTTTTTTATGTCTCAGAAAATGTCAGACATCTTCGGGGTTGCTGTCTTGATTATGCGCTACAGCTTCAACGGATGTTGCTGTTTCAGCTTCATTAGAAGTTGTCTCAGTTACCGCTTCAGCTTTGGCCTTTTTTTTGTCTTTCTTCTTTTTTTTCTTTTTCTTTGGTTCTTCTTCAAGTTCGGCACCATCTTCCAGCGCCTGCCAATATTCTAATTGTTCCATGACTGCCGCAAAGATAGAACCTTTACTGTAACGACCTTTTTTATTCAGTGTCCCCACAGGACGTGCCATTAACAGTTCAAGAGCCTGGTCAATGGTTGCAATGGCATGAATATGGAACTGACCTTTGGCTACCGCTTCAATCACATCATGGCGTAACATCAGGTGTTCCATATTTTGGCGTGGAATAATCACCCCTTGTTTTCCAGTCAAGCCTTGTAACTTGCAGGCATCATAGAAACCTTCAATTTTGGCATTGACCCCGCCAATCGGTTGAACCTGACCCAATTGGTTCATGGAGCCGGTAATGGCCCAGGACTGGTCAATAGGTAACTGGCTAATCGCAGAAATAAGCGCAGAAAGTTCAGCTACGGTTGCACTGTCACCATCGATTTGGCCATAACTTTGTTCAAAGGCGAGGGCAGCCGAGAAATGCAGCATTTGTTCGCGGCCAAAGTGAGCTTTCAGGAAGCTCGACATCAGTAATACGCCTTTGGCATGCAATGAGCCGCCCAATTCGACACTACGTTCGATATCCAGAATATCACCGCCGCCCTGATACACCGATGCCGTTAAACGTGAAGGTAAGCCAAATTCAACATCGGCATATTGAATTACCGACAGGGCATTGATCTGACCTAAACGGTGACCTTTGGTCTCGATTAACTGTGTGCCACGGGTTAAATCTTGCCAGTACAATTCACGTAAATAACCTAAACGATATTTGCGATGATCAAGCGCGGTATTGATATGCTTTTCTGAAACGGATTTATCACCGGCTTGGGCGGCATGATGATGCGCTTCCCGGATTAGATCACCCAAAGTGAGGGCATGTAATGACAAGGAACTTTGGTCTTCAGCCTGGCGGCTTGAATCGGTAAGTAATGCAGCCAGCGCAGAGCGGTCAAAAGGCAATAGTTTATCGGCCTGAACATAGTCCGCAATCAATTGCATATAGGCTTGTTCATTAATGTCATTACGTTGTAATGTGTCGGTGAAATCGGCGCGAATTTTAAACACGCTGCCGAGTTCAGGTTCCAGTTCTAAAATTTCATAATAAATTTCAGGTTCTGCAAGCAAAATCACTTTAATATTTAATGGAATCGCCTGTGGTTCTATAGAGATGCTGCCGGTTAAGGTCAGCATATGTTCCAGCGAGGACAGCTTTAATTTTCCAGATTTCAATGCACGTTTTAAACCTTGCCATGCATAAGGCTGTTCCAGCAGTTGTTCAGCTTCGAGTATCAGAAAACCGCCATTGGCTCTATGCAGTGAACCCGGACGAATCAGGGTAAAGTCAGTGGTGATGGTGCCATTTTGGGTAAGCTGTTCCACATGACCCAATAAGTTGTAGTGGGTAGGGAAATCTTCAAAAATGACTGGTGCACCGCTATTCGGCTTATAGGTAACAATGATATTGGCTTGATAGCGTGAGGGCACACGGCTGAAGCTTCCTGGAGAAAAGTCATCTTCTTCTTGCTCAAGAATAATTTCTACATTATTGATAATATCTTCAGCATAATATTGCAGATATTCAGTCAGTCCATCGACATCGGGATATTTGTTCTGAATTACGTCAATGCGCGGCATCACTACCTGTTTGGCAATGTCACGGTTCAAGTGTTGCACCTGATCCCGTGCATCATCTTCCAAATCACCTAAATGTAGACCCAAACGCTCCAGTTTTTTATTCATGTAGCGAATGTTGGAGGCAATTTCTGCGCGCTGTTTGCTATTTAGGGCATTAATGTCTTCTTTAGACATTTCCTGATATTCATTGTCTTTCAGATGAACCGGTACGAAGCAGTGCTCGTCATCTTGTGAAATCAGTTTTAAATCAAAATCTGCACCTTCTTTGGTCAGTTTGACCAAGGCCGTTTGTTGTTCATCGCCAGTTTGCTCGCGAATCATTTCAATACGGTTGTGATAGGTTTCAGCAGTAAAGCGTCGTTCCAGCTGTTTTAAAATGGTTTGCCAGGTTTGATGTAGCAAAGCCTGAAATTTAGGGCCTTGTCCCGCAGGAAGTTCAAGTGCAATTGGCTGACGGGGAAACTTGAAATTATTGACATAGACCCAGTCATTTGGCGTTTGCATAGTCTTGGCATGCTGTTGCAGCAAACGCTTGATCATGGTGCGTTTACCTAAGCCTGCCGTACCTACTGCAAAAATATTATAGCCTGAGTAAGGCAAGGCGATACCGGCCTCAACAGAGGCACGTGCGCGGTCTTGCCCAAGAAAGTCATTGAGCGGTTTTATTCTTCGTGTTGACGCAGGAATTTTTTCAAGATTAGGCGTGTGCGTCAGTTGCTTGGGTTTAAGCTGGGTTTTGGTCAGGGTGTTTTGAATTTCCGGTTGATCGAATGCTGAAATTAAGCTGCTTTGTATAGGGGCTGGTTGATTTACTGTAATGGTTGCAGATAATGTGGAATTCATTTGATCGAGTTTTTGGGGCACTGTTTAAATCCAAAACTAAAATATTGCAATAGAGATTTAAAGGTATACAGGTTTAGTTGAAAAATTCAAGCAGGCAGCTCGTTTTTATCGATAAAATAAAATAATGATTTCATAATTATTGTTGAAACTGAACCTATTAAGCGTTTGAATAGCAGCATTCAGTTTTGCAGAAAAAAACAACGCAATGACAACACAATCTACAGGGTGGAAATCTGCCTTTACTGCTTTTCTCGATCGTCGTGCACTGATCATGCTGTTTTTAGGTTTTTCAGCAGGTATACCCATTCTTTTGATCTTTTCCAGTTTGTCGTTATGGCTGGGTGAAGCGGGCATTGAAAAAAGCGCAGTGACATTTTTTAGCTGGGCAGCCCTGGGTTATTCATTCAAGTTTGTCTGGGCGCCTTTGGTAGATGAATTGCCGGTGCCATTCTTGACCAAGCTACTGGGGCGACGTCGGGCCTGGTTGCTGATTGCGCAAGTTTTAATTATCAGTGCCATCTGCATTATGGCTTTTTCTAATCCGGCACTCGGTCAGGGTTATTTGTATCAGATGGCCGTAGGGGCGGTGTTACTGGGTTTCTCTGCAGCGACTCAAGATATTGTGATTGATGCCTATCGTATTGAGCTTGCAGAAACTGAAATGCAAACCGTGCTTGCCTCTACTTATAATGCAGGTTATCGCATCGGGATGATTGTGGCCGGTGCAGGTGCGCTGTTCCTTGCAGCATCACTGGGAACAGCCAAGGGAAACTATATTTATAACGCCTGGAAAATCACATATCTGGTTATGGCTGCAGTCATGCTGGTCGGAATCATGACTACTTTAGTGATTCGTGAACCGCGGGTTGAGCGTACTTATAAAGATTATAAACGTAGCGATTATTATCGCCTGGTGGCAGTGTTTTTTGTGGCCGTAATTGGCTTTGTCGTGAGCTATATTTTTTCTGGAAATTTAACGGAATCTGTTAAGGCACAATTTGAAATTACCGATTCATTGTTATTGTTCTGCTTTGAAACATTACGTTTTATAGGATCTGCTGCGGTAGCCGTATTGCTAGGCACATTATTGGTGAAAATGGGTGCGGTCAATAAGCATATGGCTGTTGAAACCTGGATCAATCCAATTGCCGATTTCTTTAAACGTTATGGCGTAAAGCTTGCTTTGGTCTTGTTATTGCTCATCGGTTTTTATCGCATCTCGGATATTATTGCCGGGGTCATCTCCAATGTGTTTTATCAGGATTTAAACTTTAGCAAAGAGCAGATTGCGGAAGCGGTAAAAATTTATGGGGTGATTTTTAGTCTGGTCGGTGGTTTCTTGGGTGGTTTGCTGGCACAGCGTATGAACATTATGAAACTGATGTTTGTCGGTGCAGTTCTGGCTAGCTCAACCAACCTGATCTTTATCGGTTTGGTCAAATCAGGCCAGCCGACCCATGATGTTCAAGTCATGGTCGGTCAGCACAAGTATCAGGTTCAATCGGATGAAGTGGGTTACTGGAAGTTAAATGTACCAAATCAGGTTTTGGCACAAGCTAATGCGGTACAGGTTACAACTCAATATCAGGATGGTACACAAGCTCCAGTTGTCACCACTGTGCCGTATTTAAAACTTGATGCTACACAAACCGGATTACAAATTCTGCCGGTGACTAGCGATAATGTGATTACTTCGCATGAAAAAGAAAACAGTCTGGTGGTGCGTGGTCAGTATTTTGGACCTGCATTATCTGAAACGCAAAAAATTGTCTTGCATTTAGATGAGCAGAAATTTGATGCCAATCTGGACAAAACTGGGGTACTTAGCGCGGCCATTCCAGCAGCAAGCCTGGCAAATTCAGCATCGAAACAGCTTGTGGCAGAAGTGCTAGACAATGATAAAGTCATTTTAAGTACACAGCATCGCTATACGGTCGATATGAACTCAAGCATAGCCAAAGGTCTGGATGTCGATGTTCAGCCTTTAGCTGCAGTCAATGCTCAATCAACTGATGATGTTGAAATTAGCGGCAAGGTGATTAAACCTTATAGTTCACTGTGGTTATATTTTGCCATTATTGTCGATAACCTGGCCTCTGGCTTGGCGGGTGCAGCCTTCATCGCATTTTTGTCCAGTTTAACCAGCGTATCTTTCACCGCAGTGCAATATGCCATTTTTAGTTCACTGATGACTTTAACGCCGAAGATTTTAGGTGGCTATTCAGGTACCATCGTGACCAATATTGGTTATCCGAATTTCTTCCTGATGACCACACTGATTGGTATTCCAATTTTAATATTGGTAGTTTGGGTCGCGAAGTTATTGCGTGAACATCAGCAACAGTCCAACTAAGCTCACATTTTAAAACTGTATCAATAACTCATTTTATTTAGAAGATGAAATGGGTTTTTTCTTTGGACGAAAGTCGAGGCAAGCGTTCAGTATTACTTATTAAATAGCCTAAGCAGAGAATAAGCTATCATCATGGTAAATCGTGATTTCAGTTTTGTATTGATTTAAAAAATGTATAAACACTGAGGGAAAGTAGAACAATAAGTAATAGCAATAGCTAGATTGTTAAATTGAATTCTTCACGCTAAATCCCTATAGTATCTGTAAAAATTGAAAACTCAGGAAAATGAATCATGCGCATGCTGCATACCATGTTACGTGTAGGCAATCTGGAACAATCTTTAAAGTTCTATACTGAAGTACTCGGTATGACTTTGCTTCGTAAACGCGATTATGAAGAAGGTCGATTCACTTTAGCTTTTGTGGGTTATGGTGATGAAGCAAATCATACAGTCTTGGAACTGACACATAACTGGGACACTTCAAGTTATGACTTAGGCAATGCTTATGGCCATATTGCTATCGCTGTAGATGATGCCTACAAAGCCTGTGAAGAGATCAAGGCACGTGGTGGTAAGGTGGTGCGTGAAGCAGGGCCAATGAAAGGCGGTGTAACGGTTATTGCTTTTGTTGAAGATCCGGATGGTTACAAAATCGAGCTGATTCAGCAAGATGCCAATGCGCGTAATAACTAATAGACCTCTTTCATAATTATTAACACCCTCTTTATTTTTCTCCCATAGGGAGAAATAAAAGGAATTTATGAAAGAAGGCTCATCATAAAGTGATATAGATAAACAAAATATTCAACATTGAGTTGAAAAACTGGCTTTATTTATTCAGCCCAGTAAGATGAAACTTTACCTTTAGGTAAATTCACTTATTGGGTTTTTTATTATCTAAAACTACAGGATGTCACCATGTTGAAACTATTGGCATTGGATCGCTTTACTATTTTGCTGGTCGTCATGGTAATTTTGGCCAGCATTGTTCCAGTATACGGTTTCGCTGCCGATGCTTTTGGAATAATTACCACCCTAGCGATTGCAATCCTGTTTTTTTTGCACGGTGCAAAGCTTTCTAGAGAAGCCGTAGTGCAAGGTATGCTGCACTGGAAATTTCATGTGGTGGTCTTTGCATTTACCTTTGCATTATTTCCTGCACTGGGACTGCTGGCTCAACCTGTTTTATTACCGTTATTAGGTAAGGAGCTGTACTGGGGCTTTTTGTTTATGTGTTTCTTGCCCTCCACAGTACAATCCTCCATTGCATTTACCTCAGTGGCAAAAGGTAATGTAGCCAGTGCAGTTTGTAGTGCTTCATTTTCCAATATCGTCGGCATGTTCATTACCCCAGTATTGGTCAGTGTGTTTATTTTAGGTCAGTCACAACACGGCTTTAATCCAACGTCCTCGATTATCCAAATTACCTTATTGCTGCTGCTTCCTTTTATTTTGGGACAAATGCTCAGACCTTATGTTTATCCCTTAATGCTGAAAAAGCCAGGAATAGTCAAAGCATTTGACCAGGGGACTATTCTTATGGTGGTCTATGCTGCTTTTAGTGGGGCAGTGGTGGCAGGATTGTGGCAAGAAGTGAGCTGGCAAACGCTACTGGTTTTGACTGTAGCTTGCTCGATATTTTTGACTATGATCATGCTGCTGGCTTTGCACATTCCAAAATGGTTGGGTTTTAACCGTGAAGATCAAATCGCGATGTTTTTTTGTAGTTCCAAAAAGACATTGGCTAGTGGGGTACCGATGGCACAAATCCTGTTTATTGGCCAGCCCTTGGGTATGATTGTTCTGCCGATTATGATTTTCCATCAAATTCAGCTCATGGTCTGTGGTGTGGTTGCAAATTATTGGTCGAAACAAAAAATTGAAAATTAATACAAGCAGAAAACTGATTCAAACAGAAAACTTTAAAGTTAAAATTGGAGTTTTCTGTTTTGAAAAGATGATAAAAAATTTATATTAAAAGAAACAATGAATTCAAAGGATAAAATGAAAATTACAAAAATTATGGTATTTTGTGCGGTCTTTCTCAGTAATTATTGCCTTGCCCGAGAAGATTTAACAATTCATACAAATCGGGATATTTTTGAAAAAATGTATTTAATTACAATGCAGCCGATGCTGAATTATTGTAGAGAAACACAACCTCAACTTAATTTAGAGCTGGAAACTGCTTATGCAATTGTAAGCGTAAAACTGCTTAAAGCCGTAAGAACAGCTAAGCTGGAAGGGTTGAGTCCTATTCAGAAAAAAGAAATGGATCAACCAGTTGATGCAAATTTTAAAAATGCGCTTAAAGTCATGCTTTCAGCGATGGATCAATCGATGAGAAGGGTGGATTCAAAAATATATTGTCCCTATTTGATTTCTAAGCTGAATGCATTTGATGAAGCCGAATTTATATCTGCAGTTGAAGCTCAATACCGAGCTTATATTGAACGGGCAAAACAGTTTAATATTTCAACTAAGAAAGAATGACCTATTTATTAATATGAGGCTTTCAGATATACTCTTGCCCACTTGTTGTGCTTAGCTCTGACGGTATCCGTCTCGGTGGGCCAAAAGAATGGTCTGTTGTGGTGTTGGTCTAGCTTTTTTCTGGATTAAGCTTATTCCTCATGAATCATGAGAGTGATCAATTTGCGATGACAGCATAAGCCTTTCTTAACTTAGGAGTAATCGACGATGCGCGCCGATATTCACCCAAAATATGAAAAATTAGTTGCTACTTGTTCATGTGGTAACGTAATCGAAACTCGTTCAGCGCTTGGTAAAGAGACTATTTACCTAGACGTATGTTCAGCATGCCACCCATTCTATACTGGTAAACAAAAGAATGTGGACACTGGCGGCCGTATCGACAAATTCAAACAACGTTTTGCTGGTATGTCACGTTCTATCAAACGTTAATACCCAAAATGAAAAAAACGGGCTTCTTGCCCGTTTTTTTATGTCTGTCATTTCATCAATGACGCTATGACAGACGTTGTACAAGACCTATTGGTCTTGTACATCAATCAAATGATCCAGTTTTTTCTGGAAATAATCACCCTGAATAAAACGTGCATCCACATTCCATGCATTTGCAAACAGAGTCATGTCATTGAGGTCACGTAGCATGATTTCGCCAGGTTTGATTTCTTGGAAAGAGCTCAACTTTTCCTGTAATTCCTGCATAGTTTTTTCTGTCTTCAACATTTTGGTCAAATTCTGATGTAAAGTTAAACAATTCACATCAAGTTGACGTAACATCGACTCACTATAAATGGTATTCCCAAAGTCTCGAAGGGAGACCTCAGCACCAAATTGGCGCAATTGGGCAATATGCTTTTGGGTATCTGAAATATTTTGGCTAATATCTTCTTCTGAGAATTGTAAAATTAACGGATGCTTCAATTTACTGCGGACAATAGTAATGAGTTTCGAAATAAATTCAGGGAAGGTTCGGTCGTGTAAGAGCACTGCTTTATTCAAATTCACGATCAATTTTGCTTCAGGATATTGAGTAATGAAATTATGGAGTTGTTTACATGACTCCACTAATATCCAGCGATCCAGTTTAATGGATAATTCAGGATCTTCTGCGAGTTCTCTTAAACCAGCTAAATCTTTCCAGGCATTTTCATAAATAAAGCCGCTGGTCACTTCATAAGTATATAAATTGGTGTCTTGCTTGTCATAAAGTTGCTGATATTTAAGGTGGATTTCACCGCGATCCAAACTTTGTTGCAAGGCTCTGAGTAGGGTTGCTTCAGGTGAACTAGGGGCTGCCTTAATTTCTGGGTGCTGAAGTTCAATGCTTGGAATGTCTAATGGTGCATCCAATACAAGTGATGGAGTTGGTTGATTTTCCGGTAAGGCAGTTTTATAAGCTGAAGCTATAAATTGTTCAAAATATTTTTCATCGCGTATTTCAGAATCTAACAGTGTATAACCAATTCTCAGATTAAGCGGATAAGAGGTTTGACTGATTGACAATAATTGCGGTTTTTTTAGCGAGCTTAAACCTATAAGTTTGGATTCAAGTTTGGCTTTGGACTCGGCTTGGAACAGACCGACATAAATCCCTGAACTCATTTCAAATAAAGGCACATGGGTTTGTTCTTTTAAAAATTCTTTAACCGTGCTGAAATAATTTTTAAAAGTATCCCATTCACCTTCAAAAATGCTGTCAGGGCAGGAGGTCAAAGAGAACAGAACCAGTGCATTAATGTCAGAAGGCTGTTGATTAATTGTGCGATTAATCAACTGATAAGTATTAGGCTTTTGAGCATCGGCTGTTGCTGATGTGGTCTGAGCTGATGGTGAAGATTCAGTATCAATGGTAATTTGTAAAGCATCTTCTTCATCTGTAGAGGGTAAAAACTCAATTTTCAGCGGATTTGGAATAGATACCTGATTATTCAGGCTATTGATCTCAAAATGCCCTAAATCAAACTGACCTTGGGAAATTTTTTTAAAGCGCAGTTTAAAGTCATTTAAATCTTTAGGCTGAAGCAGATCCAGTAAGGGGAGGCCCACAATTTCATCTTCATCTTTGAGGCCAAAAAGTGCTAAATATTCGAGGTTTGCCTGAACATGAATACCTTCCTGAATTAGTGCAATGGCCTTGTTGCTTTCTTGTACCAAAGACTGAGCATGGGTTTGAGCCGTTTCTAGCTCTTCCATGAGATGTTGTTGAGTTAGGATTAAACGACTTAATGAAAGTGCACGTAAAAGACCAAGGTAAAAACGATCTGGATAATCCAGATTCAGAATGTCATAGACCCCTTTACGAATATAGCCTGCGTATTGATCGGCCTGATAATCATCAGGTTTGAGCAGGATCATAGGCAAGTTGGGTTGATTTGATAAGCGAATCAGGCTCAAAGCCTGTTCATATTTTAAGTCGTAAGCACGGCCAAAAATAACCAGATCCCAGGTATGGTGTAATTGTTTTTCGAAATTTTGTAAATCATCAAGCAAAGTTGCATGTACCACATGTTCACTCGATGTTAAAAGATCACGGATTTGATTAAAACGTATTTGATTATCATCGATAATGAGTAAACGTGTTTCAGTACGTTTTAACTTTTTAGACAATAATGGATTTCTCACTTCAATGCTTCCCATAAATCGTGATTCTTAATTTCATTCGTTTGCTTATTAATAAAGTTTTTGATCAGAATTTCTTGTTGCTCATTCAGCAACTCGAATTCAAAACGAATAAAACTTTGTGTAATGATTTGAGCTTTAGTTAAATAAATTTTTATTTCTTCTTGTCCTAAACGTAGATGAATCGTTTGTTTTTCTCTAAACATGTGTGAACCAGACACCACCAGGCTGGTTGATACATCATCCAGTTGGGTGGACTGAACAATCAGGGCTGGTTGGTAATTATTGCTATGACGATCTGTTTTGACCATAACAGCACAAGGAAATAAATTTTGTGCCAGTACTTCTAGTCCCAGTTCCAGGCTCTTGGCAGTTGACTGCTTGATCCAGCGGACTACACCACCACGCCAAGGACTATGGGTGTTTTCCTGAATTAAAATAAATTCGCCAGTTTTTAAATTCGCAGGCGCAGCGCCATTCCATTTAATTCTGTAACCATTAACACTGATGTCCAGAACTTCTGCTGGATAAATTTGTTTGGCTTCTCGGTCTAAAGTTTTTGCTGTGCTGATTTCAGCAGGAATATTCGAATTCATCGAATTGATAAAGCTGCTTTCATTGTGGAACTGATAATTGGTATCTAGATCTAGAGTCTCATGAAAGTTTTTACCTTTAGACAGGTAGAAATGTGCCACTGAAAGACTAAAACAGATTTGTAACTGTGCAGAATATTCATAACGTTCATGACGACGCTCAGTATTGGTTGTAAGCAGGTTGTGAATATGAAAATGCAGTGCCGGTGTTAAGAACAGCTTTTCATTACGCGATAGATAACCTGACTTTTTGGTTTGAGTTTCAGAGAGGTGATCTAATAAATTTTGTGTTGAAATATAGATGGTCGGTTTATAAAGACTGGATTGATTGGTATTAAAAACCGGTGGGTAGTCTTTATTGGTATCGACAATATAACGAGAAAGCGTGGTTTCTTTAGGTAACACATGCACCAGTTTTGCCCAGTCAAAACTGCATAAATACAAGCCCTGCATTTCCGAAGGCCGGATTTGATGGGTATTTAGAATTTCCAGCAATACCAGTTGTGAATAAGCCTGAGTAATGGTCTGTAAAGGATGTTGCGTATCCAGTATCTGGTTAATATTGGTTTGATAAAAATTATTTTTCATTGCACATTCAATCAGCTGATGTGCAATTAACCATTGTCCAAATAAAGGCGTGCTGTATAACAGGTGTTGTTGATAGAGCAATAAAGAGAGTTGCTGCAAGGCATAATACGTAGAAACGATTCTTGCGGTTTGCAAACTTTTCTTTTGATTGAATGCAAAGATAGAAAACTTTTGGATGCTAAGCTGTGTGTTGCAGCGTTTTGAAATATCGATATAAATTTTGGCAAAATGACTGCGTAGCAGGATCGCAAGATCAATGATCTGGTCACTACGATCATTGGTAATGAGTCCCTGATTGAAAAAATGCTTTTCCAGACTGCCTAAAACATTATCAATGGTGGGATGCAGGATTTGAACCAAGTCAAAACGCAACATTTCAGGACATTTAAGTTCTGATATTTCCAGCAATGCATTGAAAAGTTCTTTGGAAGAATTCCCCAATTGAAGAATGGATAAATTGGATACCCAGTCTTGCAACCCCTTGGTATTGGTTGGGCAGAAGCTTAATTTTTCCAACTTTAACTCTGTTGGTGTTTGGAAGATATCTGAATTACTCATAAGCATCGTTATTATTAACTCAAAAAGTTGAAACTCCAAAAAGCGGTGTTTTATTTTTTTCGCCCGCGATTTCCCTAACGAGTTTAGGAACCAAATATCCTGGCAGGTTCTCTAAAACCTCTTCATATATACGATTAATTTCTTCAGGACTTAAGTCAAAATGATGGGCACCTTTTACTTTATCTAATACATGTAAATAGTATGGCATCACACCCGCCTCAAACAGACGGTAACTTAAATCCACTAAAACCTGCGCAGAATTATTAACCCCATTTAATAAAACCGCTTGATTGAGCACGGTAATTTGATGTTGAACCAATATGGAAAGTTTGGCGCAAGTAAAATCATCAAGCTCAGCAGCATGATTTGAGTGTACCACTAGAATAATGCGCAGCCTACTGTTTTTTAATAGGGAAATTAGCTCTTCATCGACACGGTTGGGGATTACGATAGGAACCCGTGAATGAATTCTCAAAAATTTAATTTGCGGCACTGACTCAAGACGTTCAATCCACAGGGCAAGTTTCCGGTTAGACAAAGTAAGTGGATCACCACCGCTCAAAATCACTTCGTTTATATCTGGTTGTTTTTGAATATATTGCTTAATATTTAACCAGTCTTCGTTTTTAGGCAGGTTTTCCTGATAAGGAAAATGACGGCGGAAACAATAGCGACAGTGAACGGCGCAAGCACCAGTCAAAGTGAGTAAAAAGCGCGATTTGTATTTATGTAATACACCAGGTTGTTGATTGGCCTGTTCTTCCCCTAAAGGATCAGTTATAAAACCAGGATGATCTTCAAGTTCCAGATGATGGGGTAATACTTGTAATAGCAGGGGATCAAGCGGGTTGCTAATGCTCATTTTTCCGACGAATGCACGCGGAACACGTAATTTAAACTGTTCAGAAGCAAGGATTGCCCCTGATAATAATTGATCAGGCGAGAGTTGAAGCGCATCAAGCAACTCTAAAGGATCTGTAATTAGGTCACTCAGTTGAGATTGCCAGTTTTGCTCTTGATACAAATAGTTTATCATGCCACGTGTTAAAAATAATGCTAGTCTAGCATTAATAGATTTAAGTTAGTAAGTTTGGAGTGAGCCTTTCATGGCCAATTATTCTACAAATGACTTTAAGCAAGGTCTTAAAGTAATGCTTGACGGCAATCCATGTTCAATCATGGAAAATGAATACGTAAAACCTGGTAAGGGTCAAGCATTCAACCGTGTAAAACTTCGTAACCTTAAAACGGGTAAAGTTTTAGAAAAGACATTCAAATCGAATGAAACACTTGAAGGTGCCGACATCGTAGAAGTAGAAATGAACTACTTGTATAACGATGGTGAAATGTGGAACTTCATGGATCCTGAAACTTTTGAACAGATCACTGCAGACAAAACTGCAATGGGTGATGCTGCAAAATGGTTAAAAGACGATTCTAACGAACTTTGCACAATTATGTTGTTCAATGGCGTGCCATTGTCAGTAAGTGCGCCAAACTTCGTGGTATTGAAAATCGTTGAAACTGATCCAGGCGTACGTGGTGATACTTCTGGCGGCGGCGGTAAACCAGCTAAACTCGAAACTGGTGCAGTTGTTCGTGTACCATTATTCGTGCAGCAAGAAGAAAGCGTTCGTGTAGACACTCGTACTGGTGACTATTTAGAACGTGCATAATGGTTTTAAAATAGACTATTATCGAAAGGGATGATGAAAATCATCCCTTTTTTTATGCCAAAGTATTACATGAAAAGCAAAGTATGAGGAGTACAGTCGCAAAGCAAGAAACAGCAATTATACCGAACAATAAAAATGAACGCTGATTTATGCATTAGATATGAGGGCTTTACATGGAAACAATTCAACCGAAGTTAACCCTAACTTCAAAAATAGTGTGGCTTCTAGTCGCGATTTTAGGCGCGGTATCATTCGGGATACTCGCAATCAGCAGAGGAGAACATGTTAATGCAGTCTGGCTCGTTCTGGCTGCCATCTGTGTATATAGCATTGCTTATCGCTTCTACAGTTTATTTATTGCCAATAAAGTTTTTGAACTCAATGCACGACGATTAACTCCAGCGCATCGTTTAGCCGATGGTCTGGATTATGTTCCCACTAATAAATATGTCCTGTTTGGTCACCACTTTGCAGCCATTGCAGGTGCCGGGCCTTTAGTGGGGCCAATTCTTGCCGCGCAAATGGGTTATCTGCCTGGCACCATCTGGTTGTTGGTGGGTGTGGTTCTTGCAGGTGCTGTACAAGACTTTTTGGTATTGTTTATTTCGACCCGCCGTGATGGACGATCACTGGGTGAAATGGCAAAGCAGGAGCTAGGTTCCTTTGCTGGTGTGATCGTGATGCTGGGTGCGCTTGGTGTTATGGTGATCATTTTGGCGGTATTGGCATTGGTGGTGGTAAAAGCCTTAACCAATAGTCCATGGGGAGTGTTCAGTATTTCAGCAACCATTCCAATTGCATTATTTATGGGCGTATATATGCGTTATATCCGTCCAGGTAAAATTGCCGAAGTTTCAATTATCGGTTTTGTGCTGATGATGATGGCGATTGTCTATGGCGGTAATGTTGCGGCTGATCCTTACTGGGGACCGATCTTTACACTGTCTGGTACGCAACTGACTTGGTGTTTAATCACTTACGGTTTCGTTGCTTCAGTCTTGCCGGTCTGGTTGCTGCTTGCGCCACGCGACTATCTTTCTACTTTCTTGAAGATTGGTGTGATTGCCGGTCTTGCAGTCGGGATCATGGTGGCATTACCTGAAATGAAAATGCCTGCGGTAACGCATTTCATTGATGGTACGGGTCCTGTATTTGCAGGCTCAATGTTCCCATTCTTGTTCATTACCATTGCCTGCGGTGCTATTTCAGGCTTCCATGCCTTGGTTTCTTCGGGAACGACACCAAAACTCATTGAAAATGAAGTCGATATCCGTGTCATTGGTTACGGCGGTATGTTGATGGAATCTTTCGTTGCTGTCATGGCGATGATTTGTGCCACCATTCTTGAGCCGGGAGTCTATTTCGCAATTAATGCACCTGCTGCCGTATTAGGCACCACGGTTGAAAGTGCTGCTGAAGCGGTGCGTACTTTGGGCTTTGTGGTGACCCCTGAAGCATTGACTTTACTTGCTCAGGAAGTAGGTGAAAGCTCGATTCTTTCGCGTACCGGTGGTGCGCCAACATTTGCGATTGGTATGGCGCACATTATTACGGAAATTTTCAATAACCGTTCCATGATGGCGTTCTGGTATCACTTCGCGATTCTGTTTGAAGCCTTATTCATTTTAACTGCGGTAGATGCCGGTACTCGTGCTTGCCGTTTCATGGTTCAGGATACGGTGGGTATTGTGATCCCTGCGTTGAAACAATCGCACAATTTCTTTGGTAATCTGTTTGGAACCGCCGTAGCTGTTGCAGGTTGGGGGTTCTTTGTTTATCAAGGTGTGATTGACCCACTTGGCGGTATCAATAGCCTATGGCCTTTATTTGGTATTGGTAACCAAATGCTTGCTGCAATGGCCCTGATTTTGGGTACTGTCATCTTGTTCAAAATGAAGAAAGAGAAATATGTTTGGATCACTATTTTTCCAACCATATTCTTATTTATTACCTGTATGACGGCAGGTTGGCAAAAAATCTTCCATGAAAATCCAAAAATTGGTTTCCTGGCACAAGCCAACCGATTCTCTGATGCAATTGCGCGTAATGAAATTTTAAAACCAGCCAAAGACATCGCTGAAATGCAAACGATTGTATTCTCGAATCAAATCAATGCTGTACTTTGCGGTTTCTTTATGATTGTGGCGATTGTGATGGTGTTTGCTGCCATTGGTGTGATTCGTCGTGCATTGGCAGATCCTAATCCAAGTGTGCATGAGTCAGAAGCTATTTACAGTGATGAGATTAGCCCAAATGAAGTGGCAGGAGAGGTGAAATGAGTCTAAAAGATCAAATTCGCCAGAAACTGGCCGTGGGTAAAATCATTAAACTCACTGTGCTGGCGCAGCCGAAAAAGTTTTTGATGCTGAATGGGATTAAAACCATTCAGATTATTTGGCAACGTCTACAGCAAAGCTTTCGCCTGATGGTCGGTGTGCCGGATTATCAGACTTATCTGGAGCATATGCAAAAGAATCATCCGGACTTGGTCGCAATGGATGCCAAAACATTTTACCGTCACTGCGTGGATGTACGTTATCCAA
This sequence comes from Acinetobacter sp. NS-4, assembly GCF_037402435.1. Lineage (NCBI taxonomy): Bacteria > Pseudomonadati > Pseudomonadota > Gammaproteobacteria > Moraxellales > Moraxellaceae > Acinetobacter > Acinetobacter sp. NS-4. The sequence continues at coordinate 151,828 of NZ_JBBEUE010000001.1, forward strand.
GCGCGGGCGGTGGAATGAAAAAATGCCCTTGCTAACGTGATGAATCATTTGTCAGAAATCTTTTGATTTGTTTGGAAAAACTACAAAACGGTGTATGTTAAACATGCACCGTTTTTTATTGAGGAAAGAGTGTGATTTGGGGTACGAATAAAGTTCAAAAACAAGAACTCACGCCAGCGCAGCAAGAGCTGAATTTTCAGGTGGAAGCTTATGCTGCAAAAATTCAGGCATTTCAGGCTCAAATCAATAGCATTATTCTGGATAAACAACAGCAAACCAAACTGGCTTTAAGCTGTTTGCTGGCCGGTGGACATGTGCTGTTTGAAGATTTGCCCGGACTGGGTAAAACCACATTATCCAGTGCCTTGTCGCATATTGCCGGATTGAAGTTTCAGCGTATTCAGTTTACCAATGACATGCTGGCCAGTGATGTGATTGGGGTGAATATGTTTAATCAAAAAGAACATCAGTTTGAGTTTAAGCGCGGACCCATTTTTACCCAAATCTTGCTGGCCGATGAAATTAACCGCTGCAGTCCCAAAACTCAAAGTGCTTTGCTGGAAGCGATGGAAGAAGGGCTGGTGACGGTCGATGGGGTACGCTATGACTTGCCGCAGCCTTTTTGGGTGATTGCTACACAAAATCCGTTGTTCCAGAGTGGTACTTATAGCTTGCCCGAATCCCAGCTTGACCGTTTTTTGATGCGATTGTCACTGGGCTATCCATCGCGTTCAGCAGAAAAACTGTTATTACAGCAAGATTCCCGTTATGCCTTGATTGCCACATTGCAACACGTCTTTAATGAACATGAAATTTTAGCCATTCAACAGCTGGTGACGCAGATTTATATTGCCGATGTGGTGCTGGAATATTTGCTGGATCTGGCGACTGAAACCCGCAAAAGCCCGCATGGTTTATCCACCCGTGGATTACTGGCATTGAAAAAAGCAGCGCAAGCGCATGCCCTTATCGAACAGCGTGGTTATGTAACGCCAGATGACGTACAGGCGGTGTTTGCTGCTGTGGTGTCGCATCGTATTGGCCTAAGCGAAGCAGAAACCTTGCAGCTGATGCAGCAAGTCAATGTCAGCTAAAGGGTGATTTACTTGACTAAAATTTTGACCCAGCCGTGGCAAAAATGGTTAGCGAAACGCTTTCAGTTTAAAAAAATCAAACAGCTCTCGCAAAAAGATATTCTGATTTTTATCTATCAGCAGGGCTATCTGTATCTGGTGTTGATCTTGCTGACCTTTATTGCCGGGATAAATTATGCCAATAATCTGATTTTGGGTTTTTGCTTTCTGGTCAGTGCCATTTTATGTATCAGCTTTTATTTAACCTTCAAGCAGTTGCATGGGCTCAAGGTTGAAGTTTCTGTCAATGAAGTCGGGCAGGCAGGACAGCAACTGGATTTGCAATTACATTTTCAGCAAGCACAAAAGCAGCCGCGTTATTTGTGGGTTAAAACCAGTCAGCACCTGGAAAAAATCTTCATTTCAGAATTGAAGCAAAATATGACCTTGTCTTTTTTTACTGAAAAAAGAGGGCAATTTGATTATCAAACCCTGCAGGTATATTCGGTTTATCCCTTTGGACTGGTACGTGCCTGGACCTATTTTTATTTAAAAGAATATTCATGGGTGGCCCCTAAAGCGGCTTTTTATCCTGCAGAAAACAAGCAGCATCAGCACAGTTTTGAGCCGGATATGGATGAATTCCGTGAACTGCGTAATTTCAAGGCGGGAGATAGCTTACAAGCTGTATCATGGAAGCAGGCCGCACGCGGCCAAGGTTTATATATCAAGGTATTTGAACAGCACAATGAGCAGCCGAATATTGAAATTCATTATCAGAATATGCCGAGTACTCAGCATGAAGAAAAATTAAGTCTCATGATGGGCTTAATTGAACAATGCGAGCAAATACAGTGTGCATATGCAGTCTTTTTACCACAGGCTGAATTGGCTGTAGGCCTCGGTGAAAGTCAGTTATTACAGGCCAAAAAACTTTTGGCGCAGGCTTAAATCATGATTCATGCACAGATCAGAACCTCGATGCTGATGACCCTGTCGTTGATACTGATGACACAGGTTCTTTTTAATCCTCCGGTATTGAGCCTGATTTTTGCCCTCATTATCCTGTGCTTATTTTATAGTTTAAAAGATCAGTCCAAGGCCTTATCTAGAATATGGACCTTTGTGCTAACTTTCTTTGCTCTGGCGACCATTTATTTTAACTATCAAACTTTTATTGGCATAGATGCGGGCGTTGCCATTTTATCGACTTTTTTATTTGCCAAGGCCTTGGAAAGCAAGAATAAACGCGATGTGATTATCCTGTTTAATTTTGCCATGTTTGTCAGTGCCAGTTCATTCCTGTTTAGCCAGTCCATTTGGATGGCACTGATGGTGCTATTATGTTTACTCAGCTGCCTGATCGGGCTGTATCGGTTACAGACTCATGAATTTAAACAACTGCAAAATCAGTCCAGCGCATGGCAAAGTGATGCAAAACATGTGGGAAAATTGCTGATTCTGGCTCTGCCTTTTTTTATCTTGCTGTTTGTGTTTTTCCCGCGGTTACCGCCGCTTTGGGCGATTCCGGTTCCGGTACAAAAAAGTGTTACTGGAATGAGTGACAGCATGTCACCAGGTGATATTGCCGAGCTGTCACAGTCGACCAGTCTGGCGTTCCGAATTATTGGCAATATGAAGCAATTGCCAAGCCGTAATGAGCTGTATTGGCGAGCCATGGTTTTAGATCAGTATGATGGCAGAACCTGGACCAGCAGTTTTGTGAATGAACAGTTGGTCGTAAATCAAGATGTTCAGAAAAGTAAATACAGTTTTGATTATCATTATTTAGCGGCTGATCCTCATGTCATGTGGGTGATGGGCTTAGAGAAATCACGACCATTACAGCAGAACTATCAATTAAAACAGGATGGTCGTATTACGCCGGTGCGAGAAATTTTGCAGAATCAGCCGATTGCATTGCAGTGGCTGGGGAATGCTCATACGCAACAAGAGGCCTTGTACACAACAAGGTTATTGCAACAAATCAATACCAAAATACCAGAGCGCTTAGATGAGCAATCACGCCAGTTTGCATTAGAGATGTTTAGGCAGAGTGGACAGCAACCTGAACGTTATATAAGCAATATTTTGCAGTGGTACAAGAGTCATGACTTCGCCTATACCTTAAATCCCGGATTATTGGGGGAAAACCGGATCGATGAATTCTTGTTTCAATCACGGCGTGGTTTTTGCGAGCATTATGCCTCGAGTTTTGCCCTGTTAATGCGTTATGTCGGAATTCCTGCACGTGTTGTGATTGGCTATCAGGGTGGCCAGCTTGCACCGGATCGTTCCAGTTGGGAAGTACGCCAGCTCGATGCGCATGCATGGACAGAGGTACTCTTAAATGGTAAATGGCAAAGAATTGATCCTACTGCGATTATTGCACCGCAGCGGATAGATGGTGGAATGCAAAATTATATTGAAAGTGATCGCAGTGTTTTGGGCAATAAAGAGCAAAAGTGGAGATACCGCCAATTTGCAGTGATGAAAAACATGCGAATCTGGAGTGATTATGCGAGTTATCAATGGCAAAGCAAGGTTGTGGGTTATGATGCCGAAAAGCAGCAAGGCTGGTTGTCAAAGTTAGGTATTAAAAGCGCTTATGCCAGTAGCATCATTATGCTATTGAGCATTCTATTGGTGGTGGTAGTTTATTTTATCTGGATTTTTTATCGAAATAATCAGTCTGTTTCTGCCTATGAGCGTGCCATTCAACAATTTTCCAAACAATTGGAACTTAGTTTGCGCAAGCAGCCTGCGGAAACCTTTTATAGCTGGATGCTTCGTTTGGCTGAACGAACAGAACAGGATCAACAACAGATATTTGCGCAAACGGCACAGCATTATCAGCAACAACAATATTCATTCCTGCAAAATCATCAGCAAATAAAACAATTTAGAGGAATGCTTAAAACTTGTGCAGATACGTTAAAAAAGAACAGAAAGCACTTGTCTTAAAAAATAAAAATGAATATTATTCACAGCACTTAGGTGTATAGCTCAGTTGGTTAGAGCGCTACGTTGACATCGTAGAGGTCAGCAGTTCGAGTCTGCTTATACCTACCAATATTCTAAACGTTATGTTATAAGGGTTTTAAGCGAAAACAGTAGCTTAAAGCCCTTTTTTGTTGTCTTAAATAAAGTCTACCCTTAACAGCACTATCTTTATAATCGTTACTTTTTGCCGATAATGCAGTTTAATTTAGACCAAGATTAGACCAAGATTTTTGAGTTTAGACCAATGAAATTACCTAAGCCGATCAAGCGCGGTGAAAGCTATCGAATAAAAATTATGATTGCGGGGAAAACATATTCTGCAACCAGAGATACCGTAAAAGAATGCGAGCAGTGGGCGGCGCAAAAATTACTTGAGTCAAAGGCAAATCAGCTGGCTGAAGATCAAGGGATAAAACAACATTACCCATTCAAAACACTTTTTCATAAATACTATGATGAACAGGGCCGGAAGCTTCGCGGATCAAAATACGTCAAAGAACAATTAGGCCCATTTGATGAGAAATTTGGTGCACTGGCAGATATGTCCATTCATGACATTACACCAAAGCATTTAACAGCCTGGCGTAATAAGCGATTAAAAGAAGTTGGTGAAAATACAGTACTGCGTGAAATTGCGCTGTACTCATCAGTTTTTAGCTACGCCGTAAAGGAACTATTCCTGCTTGAGACTAATCCGTGGATGGGTATTAAGAAACCGGCGAAGCCTAAAGCACGTAATCGCCGTATCCGTGATGATGAGATTGATTTAATTATTGAAGGGTTAGGGTATAGGCATGGTCAGGTGCCAACACTTCCCGAGCATTATGTTGCCTGGGCATTTTTATTCGCATTAGAAACAGCGATGCGCCGTGGTGAAATTCTGGGTATTACAATGTCGGAGATTTATGATCGGCATGTGCATTTACCAAAAACCAAAAATGGTGATGCTCGTAATGTACCGCTGACGAAAAAGGCTTTGGCTTTACTGGATCTAATCGATCATGAAGGGGATAAGTTGATTCCACAGTCTGAGAATGCCTTCCGGTTAATGTGGGAGCGTAGAAAGGAGAAGGTGGGGTTGGCAGATATTCATTTCCACGACACGCGCCATGAGGCTATTACCCGGTTTGTGAATAACCAAAAATTACCGGTAGAAGTTCCAGCCAAAGTAACCGGCCATAAAAATATTAAAGTCCTGGTGAATACTTATTACAACCCGGATGTTGAAGATATTGCGGATATGATGGATGCATAATGATTAAAGCCCCGGGATGGGGCTTTAATTTATTTCACTTGGCCAATTGCGGTAAATTTATCTGGAACAATAACCATCGTATTTAAGGTTCCTTTTTCAGCTGCTTTCAATAGTGCTTCGGCTTTAGTTTTTTCAGCTTCAGCACGAAGGAGATCAACGTATTTTTCAGAGGCGTTTTCAGCAAGTACTTTTTTAATTTCAGTTTCAACACGTGCGGTTTCTAATTCATTTTGCTTTGTCTTTAAAGCATTTTGAGAATTAACAATTGCTAATGATGAATCTAAAATAGATTTAGGTGGTGAAACTTTTAAAATGTTAATTTCATTAACTTTAACAAACTTATCTTTGCCTTGAGCTTTTAATTTAGCATTAATACTATTTTTGATTTCAGTTTCTATGACTGCTCGATTATCATTCACCGCTAAAGCTTTATATTTACTCACAACATCATTGATTGCCGAGTTTGCAACGTACTGCACATACTGACCTAGTAAATACACATCACCATCATCTGTAATGATGTGCTGTGCTTTTTCTGTCTTATACGCGATTGCAGCATTTGATGGCACAATCCCGTAATTCACTTTTAGTTGAAAATCTTGCATTGGAATCTTTTCAACTACAATAGGTTGAGATTCAACATTAAGCACAAGATTTCGCTTTGATACTTTGATTACATCACCAATCACAGTTTGATGTAATCCTTGCCCCAGTACGGTATCTTCAATTTCACCGCTGAACGTTTGACGAATACCAACATCTGCATCAGTGATGCGCGTAAAGCTTGCTGGTATAATAATTAAAGCTAGGATAATTGCGACTATGATTGTGCCCACTATACCAGCAGTTTTATATGACTTTTTTTTGCATGTTTACCCCTTTATAAAAAATGATTAATTCTTTCTACTGCGTCCGCGTTTTGCCACAGGCCGGGCAGTCAAAATCAAATTTGCCTGCTCTGGATCGTAAAGGCATTTTCCACGAGTGCCTTTGTTGATCTCTGCACAGCGATCTCGGACCGCATCAACACTAATGCCATACTGCTGAGCCAATTCAGAAGCGGATACCAATTTTGGGCTTACATCCTTGATCGATACGATCTTTGCACCGCCAACCTCAGAGCCTACAAATAGCTGAGGCGCTTCACCGTATACGGTGATTTGAAAAACTCCCATCATGACACCTCCCGCAAACTTTTCAAAACCTCAAAAGGCAACTTTACATTCACATTCGGCTCATCATTTCGCATCCAAAAATCAACAGCGATATAATAAAGCGCAGATACCTGATCAGCAGTAAGCGTTTTGACTGTGCCGGTTTTACTGATTACATGCGAAGCTAAGTCTTCAGCAAAGTCTTTTGCGATTTCTAGAATTTCACTCATTGACTGGCTCCTTTATAAATGCCCTAAATGCATTATGAACCTCTATAACATCACTCTCTTCTAGATAAATGCCGATGTTAGTAAAGATTGCATGATCTTCATCGTCATCAAGCCACTTTCCAGTTGCAATACCATTTGGTTTTTTAGGGTTAAACCACCAATAATTGATTGGACTAGTTGGTTGTTCCTGTAAAGGCGCTGGAACTTTAATTCCATTAATTAAAATAAAAGAAGGTTTTATTCTGAATTTAACAACTCGTCCGTGGTGATTTGGCTCACCTAAAAGACAGCCAACTTTAAAGCGGGTGTCTTTATCAAAACTTAGCCATGTATCATCTTCATGATCAAAGTACTGAACACTTTTACCTTCTTCAACAGCAACAATTGCTTGAATCCCATTCATCCCTTTTGCTCCTGTGCTTCGCCTAATTTAATCCCACCTTCTTCTGGATATTCAGCAACCCAAGCATATAAGCCAGCACCTTCAAAGCCTGATTTACACTTCTGGATAGTTACTTCAGTGTCCAGATTGTCTGGATCTTCATAACACATGAAATTAGTGATGTACTTATAGGCAGCTTAGAAAGCTGTAACATCTTTTGTAAAAGTTAGATTGAAGTTCACTGCCATATAGGCAGCTTAGAAAATGCAAACGCCAGTCGTCCTGGTTGATGAAGGGTTCACTGCCATATAGGCAGCTTAGAAAGTACCCCCAGCATTAATAACATTCGCTGTATTGTTCACTGCCATATAGGCAGCTTAGAAAATCGGGGTAATAAATTCTCCCATGATTTTAATGTTCACTGCCATATAGGCAGCTTAGAAAACCAAAAATTACGACTAAGGCTAAAGTAATCGGTTCACTGCCATATAGGCAGCTTAGAAAGAAATAAGTCAGTCCCGCCGATTATTAGCAAAGTTCACTGCCATATAGGCAGCTTAGAAATGATTTGATACAAATACCCGGGTGCCGACCGCAGTTCACTGCCATATAGGCAGCTTAGAAATCATAGGGATGGGCTTGGTAGTGTTACTTCGTTATTAAATGTCATGGTTTTCTTTAATCCTAGCTTAATAGTAATTGAACGTTGTAAAAATGATGATATCTTTGATTAATTATTGAAATAGCTATCAAATATATATTTAATTTTAATGAAATTAATGTCTTAATAGAAAAATAATTGTTATACTCTCGCCAATTTTGAGCACAGCTGTGCTTATTTACTTCTTTGAATTGTAAATACTTTTTATGAACCGTAAGTTTTTTGGTGCTACTGCATTATTTTTTTGGCTAATCAATCCATTAGCTGCTATGCCATTTGACCCGTTAATCGGGACTTGGAAAGTTATTGATGATCGTACTGGTTATTATGTTTCAGACATCGTGATTCGTAAGAATTCTAAAACACAACAGTATAGTGCTGTCATTACTAAAAACCGATCTTTACCTGGTGTTGCAAGTTCTGAAGTATGTAGTAAATGCCAAGGTGAACTGAAGAATCAGCCAATTTTTGGAATGGAAGCTCTTAAAGGTCTTGTTGCTGATGCTACCAATAAACAATTTAACAAGGGTCTTTGGATTAATACGCAGGATGGGCGTGTATATGATATTGATGCCAGTTTAAACGCTGCTGGAGACCAAATGAAAGTCTATGGTAAAGCCAAAAGTGCCAATGTAACTAGCATCATGACTTGGAAGAAGCTCTGATATAGTTCTCAAGTGATTATTTTTTGGTAAATAAATTATAAGTAAGAATAAGCAAAAGAAACCCATCACAGGGATGGGTTTTGGGAATTAGTGCTACTTAGTTATTACAGGTCTCGTCTTTGTATGAAACCTTGAGTAAATATTAATCAGCTAATATTTCAAAAATAAGAAACCCACCGAAGTGGGTCTGTGCGATCGAATACTATCCGTAGTATTAGGGTGTGAAGATAGACCTATAAGATGACATTATTGTTTAGGTTTGCTTTATAAATAACCATGTGGATTATTTTTTCTTGAAATAAAAAGTGATCAGCAATATCACGATAATAATGAGAATTACTGCAATAACAGCTCTTTCTATGTTGGTCTCCTGCAAATCACATGCGAATATTTCAGCATTGAATATTGTCTTTTTTCTTATAGTAGTCCAAAGCTATGTCCAGATGTTCACTGCCATATAGGCAGCTTAAAAGAGGTACGATTTTGGAGCTTACGTCTTAACAGTTCATTGCCAGGCATAGCTCAAGATTACATTTAAAACCCTTCAGAAAACTTCCTTCATTTTTATATCGAACTGCGCTTAAGTTGTTCTAACTCTATAATATTTTGATCAATCTGATGTTCCATTACAGGTAAAATCTGCTTTAAGAACTGGCAATATGAAATGGCCTCATCCGCAGTAACCGTACCTGTTTTGACCAGCTGTTTTTGCTGCTCCAACATTTGGCTCACCTGACGTAAATCGGGTTGCTGTCCATGACTCAAAGCATCGCTAATTGCTGCGAAATCTTGATACAGTCGGTCACGTTGTTGAATTAATTCAGCCTGATTGGATACCGCCACTGGATTGGCTTGAGCTGGTGCGCTAAGGACTGCTTTTTTTTCTAAAGTAGTTTCAGTTGGAATTGGTTTTTCTTTCGGTTTTGCTGTATTTGGTAGAGTTGGGGAGAGCGGTTTAAATAGATAAACCATAATGATGAGTAACAAGGTCACAATAAAGCCGATAATAAGACCAAGTCGTATGCTGCGATTCATGCCAGGAATCCTGCTCTTGCATTTAAATTAAAAGCAGACCCAATCTTAAGATCAGGTCTGTACGATTTATAACAAATAAACAGTTAAGGTGTTGACCAGCCCGCAGGTGCATAACCGATCCGAACACGTTGAGGATGATTTCCTACAGGAACACTCATTACTTTTTCACCCGTTGCAAAATCAATGACGGTAACCACATCATTGGCGCTCTCTGAAATCACACAACTTTTTCCATCCGAACTTTGTGTCGCCCAGTAGGGTTTGCCTGCAGCTATCAGCTTGCCAGCTTTCAATGTTGAACGGTCGACAATGGTTGCATAGTCATCCATAGTGCCTGCCACACATAATTTCTCACCATCAGCACTGATTGATAATCCATGATGACGGGAGTCATTTACATATTTTGTCCGGTCAGAGGGAATGGTAGAGCTGCCCGGTAATTGGCCAATGCGAGTGATTTTATCCTGATTCAGGTCATACTCGATCAAGCCATTAAAAAATGAAACTTGCGCATAAATTTTAGATTCATCCTTACTAAACACGACTGGACGCACAGCATTGGATAAATCTTTACGACCTACCGCATCCAGGGCAGGACGGAAATCAATCGTTTTGATTACTTTATACGTGTTGGCATCAGCAATAGTGAGCAACCGTTTACCCTTGGTAAAATCTTGCCATGCAGCATCCATAGATGTTTCCACATTACCAATGGCTGAGTTTAGAATCTTTGTGCCACCGTTAAAGAAAATATTCTCATGCGGTTTGTCGCCTGTTGCAAAGCGTCCCAATTCCTTACCCGTATTGATATCCAGCACCTGAACCACATTGCCCGAAGAAGCCGATACGGCTAAGCGTTGACCATCTGGAGAAACTGCCATATGGTCGGCACGGAAGCCTTCTACAGGAGTACGCCAGTTGATCTTGCCAGTCGCAATATTAATAGAAATGACATCGGCAAAACTTGGACGAGATGCAACTATCGACTGACCATCTGGCGTAGAGTACATATCATCTACAAGCTGATCATGACCTTCGCCAGCGCTGGTCTGAATATAAGTATAGGCAATCAGTTTAACGGGATTGAGGTGGATTTCCAGCAAGCGCTCTTTACGATCAGGAATCATATTAATAACACCGATCTTACCAAAATTACCCGATGGACGAATGACTGTTACCGTTCCATCCCAGTTGTTGCCAACAAAAAATACTTGCTGACTATTCGCCGGGACAGGCATTACCGATGTTGCAGCGTTGCTATGCAGAGAGGTGAATGCGATTGATGTAAATAACGCATTTACGCTCCATTTGAGGAAAATATTTTTGTTTTTCATATCATTTTTCTCCGATTCAGATCCATGAAATCGATTTTTTATTTGAATTTTCATTACTGTCTAATACTCCTGTATTAGCTGAGCCATAGATTAAAGAATTCACCAGTCAAATCATGAATAATCCGATAAAATACGTGCCAGAATTGACCATCAATGAAGTTGTTATTTTATAAACATTGAATAATCAATTAATTGGTAGAGTAGGATGGATTATTTTTCCGACAGAATGTCGAATCCATATTTTTATTTTTTTGTTACATCTTTGATTTAAATGTCGAAAATTGCAAAACGCTACATGATATTTTGTACAGAAGCCGTACTATAAAAATGATTTTGTTGAGTTTGCAATATTATGTCTCAGATAGATGTTCTGGTTGCTTTGGCCGATATTGAGGTAAATCAGGCTGAGCTGATCTCTATTCAGCGCAATGATTTGATCCCTTTGCTGCAGGATCAATATCGCCTGAATCATTATGCCGATTCTGTGATTCAGGCCCAGTCGGTTTTATTAAACGGGGTAGATCCACACCTGACCCGGCAATTAAGTAGCACTATAGAGCAGCTGATTCAGGCCTTGGCCGATTCAAAAAAATATTTAACCCGCCGTAAGTTTAATGCCTGGCAAAAGTGGTTGGGGGTTGATCTGGAATATGGTTCGGGGCAGGTTGAGTATTATAAAAACCTAGATCAATTACTCAATCGGGCCAATCATTTAAGTCAAAAATTACAGATTGAGATTCAAAAGTCGCAGGCACGCTTTCAGCAATTGCTTGGGCATCGCGAGCAAATGGCGAAATACATTCTGGCTGCGCAAGAATTTTTGCTGGAATATCCAAATTTCGTCAAGAATCAGCATCCTCTGGATAATTTTTCAGAAAGATTATCGAAAAAGATCAATTCATTACAAACCTTGCAGGCCAGTAATGATATTGCAATTACACAGATGCAATTATCTCAGCAACTTTCTTTTGCTTTGCTGGACCGGTTTAAAGAAGCACAGCAAGTACTGATTCCGGCTTGGCAATATCATGTTAAACAAAGCAATCAAAGCGGTTCGGGCATTGAACTGGAAAAGCTGGATCATAGCCGGGAGACTTTGATTAAAACTTTAAGAAAATCGTTAGAGAAACCTATACATTAATGATCATATTCAGGTGAAGCATGACTGATTTTAAACCTCAAGATTTACCCGCTGAAATTACTCCAGACGTGGTTCAGCAAAAATTTCAGCTACTGAATTTAAAAGAAATTGGCTTGCAGGATTCTGACTTTAATGAAGTGATGAATGCACATCAGGAACTGGCTGAAATGAGCCATAACGCAGTGGCTGAATATGGGAAAAATATTGCGACAAAAACTTCGGGTTATACCGATGAGCTGCTGAACCTTGTACAAAATAAAGAACTGGATAGCACCGGTCAAAAATTGAATCAGGTGGTGCAGGTTGCCCAGCAGTTAAATAGCAGCAGTATTTTAAACAAGAAAAAGAGCAGCGGTTTCTTCGGGGGCTTGATCAGTAAAATGAAAGGAGCCAAGCAAAGTTTCAATCAGCATTTTAATAGCACCAAAGAACAGATTGATGTATTGGTCAAGGAAATTGAAACTTCCCAATCGGGGTTAAAAGCCCGTGTCGACACTTTGGATAAAATGTTTCAGGGGGTGCAGGAGGAATATAAACAGTTGGGAATTTATATTGCTGCCGGAAAGCTGAAAGAGCAGGAAATCCAGCAGCAAATTGTGGCTTTAAGCAGCCAAACCCAAGATCAGCCAACGGTGCAAAAGATTTATGACCTGAATCATCTGGCCAATAATCTAGAAAAACGGGTCAGTGATTTGCAGGTTTTACAGCAGTCTGCCATGCAAACCTTACCGATGATCCGGATTATTCAGTCCAATAACCTGATGCTGGTGGATAAGTTCTATGCGATTAAAAACATTACCTTACCGGCATGGAAAAACCAGATCAGTCTGGCCATTTCCCTGAATGAGCAGAAAAACAGTGTACAGCTGGCCAATAGCATTGATGACGCGACCAATGATCTGTTACGCCGTAATGCCGACCTGCTGCATCAAAATTCGGTGGCTACGGCCAAAGCCAACCAGCGCTCAGTGATTGATATTGAAACACTTGAACATGTACAAAATACCCTCATTAAAACAGTAAATGATGTGATTCAGGTGCAAAAAGAGGGTATGCAGAAACGTGCTGAAGCCACGACACGCTTACGTGCCTTGCAGGAAAATCTGAATCATCTGGTGATTGAATCCAGTCGCAGTGAGGTCAATCCATCTTAACCCTATACTTAAGTTCATTGTCTGACTTCAGGAGAAACCGTTTGCCCCGCTTAGATGAATATGCTGTAAATCCGCAACAGATTGAATCGGGTGTGGTGGTGCTGAAGAAACGCCAACGCAATGTGATGTTATTGGCGATGACCAGCAGCACCATTTTTCTGGCATCTGTGGTGGCGCTATTTTTACAGCATGATTTTGTCTATAGTTTTTTTGGGATTAGCACTGAGTTAAAGCAATTACATATGCCCATGAGTGTAGATGCAAATCTGGCCGAACTGGGTCAGCATACGGATTATTTTAACAATCTGTTGTCGTGGTTTGGCTGGCTGATTCTGAAGCTGTTCGTGTCTTTTGTCGGGGCATTTTTTGTCATTCATTTTTTGAAAAAAATCCGTTTCTTTTATATTCGCTTTCAATCTTTTATTTTGAAGTTTGTCGGCTGGATCATTGCTTTTGTTGTGCTGTGGTCAGGCCTGACTTATCTGCAATATGATTTAAATAATGATGACCGTGATGTTTATGCCAAAGCTATTCAATATGATAAAAATATTCAGCAGAGTGAATTGGCCCAGTATTTACAGCAATCTGATGTAGATGCATCAGTAAAAGCCTATTTGCTGGCACAAACGGCACTGCTACATAAACCTGTCGATAAAGATAGCGCTATTCCTCAAGTCTTGGCGTTGGTCAAAGCGGAAAAAACAGATCCAAATTTTATTGAATATGGCTTTAAACCCGAACAGTTATGGACCATGCAGCATCAGTTATATAGCAAAACTTTGACCCCGATGGCTGAAAGTGTGTCCAAGCAGGTGCAACAAGCTGAACAAATGAGTGTGGTGGCGAAATTTTTTATCATTGTAATTTCGGTTCTATTTGCAATTTTAAGCTTGGTTTTATTTTTCTTGGCGCAGCACTTAAAAGCAAGAATAATCAGGGTGGAACAGCGTATCCATTGATAAAAATGAAATTTTATCAAGATAAAATTCAAAAGCCCCGTATAGGGCTTTTTTACTGTTTTGTGATCTTGTTGAATCGTTGAAGTGAATTTAATGAAATTGCAAGGGTAATCAATTACTTAAGTTTAAATAAATTCCTTATTAATCTGATATTTCGATTATAATTATAAAAACAAACTGTTTTACCTATATTTTAGATTTTATTATTATTCTCTCATCAAATAAATATTTACTCCTTTGGAGACGTTAGCCATGTTAGATCAAAATACTTCAGCCCAACTTAAAACCTTACTGCAACGTCTGGAAAGTCCGATTGAATTGGTCGCGACTTTGGACGGTTCGGACAAGTCCGACAAGATCCAGGAACTGGTGACTGAAATTGCCACGTTGTCAGACCAGGTGACTGCACGCTTCGATGGCACGAACAGCCGTGCACCAAGCTTTGGTGTGGCCAAAGCCGGTGAACAACCTCGCGTCAATTTTGCCGGACTTCCGATGGGACATGAATTTACCTCTTTGATTCTGGCGTTGTTGCAGGTTTCGGGTTATGCCCCAAAAGTCTCGGATGAAGTGCTGGCACAAATTAAGGGTCTGAACCTGACTGCTGACTTTGAAGTGTTTGTCTCTTTAAGCTGCCATAACTGTCCGGACGTGGTGCAGGCCCTGAACCTGATTGCGATCAACAATCCGGGCACAACGGCTACCATGATTGACGGGGCGTTCTTCCAGGACGAAGTGGAACAGCGCAAGATAATGGCCGTGCCGATGCTGTTCCAGGACGGCAACCATATCGGTCAGGGTCGTATGACTTTGGAAGAAATCATTGCCAAACTGGACACCAATTCTGCAGCCAAAGATGCCGAGAAGCTGAATGCCAAAGACGCGTTTGATGTGCTGGTGATTGGCGGCGGCCCTGCAGGCAACACCGCAGCGATCTATGCAGCCCGTAAAGGCATCAATACCGGGATCGTGGCGGAACGTTTTGGCGGTCAGGTGATGGATACCATGGACATTGAAAACTTCACTTCGGTGAAGAAAACCCAGGGTCCAAAATTTGCTGCCGAAATGGAAGCACATGTGCGTGAGTACGGCGTCGACATCATGAACCTGCAAAAGGTTTCAGCGATCAAGGGTGCCGATGAAACTGAAAATGGTCTGGTGGAAGTGACATTAGAGAATGGTGCCAAACTGGAATCCAAAACCATCATTCTATCGACTGGTGCACGCTGGAGAGAGATGAACGTTCCGGGTGAGCAGGAATACAAGACCCGTGGGGTAGCCTACTGCCCACACTGTGACGGTCCATTGTTCAAAGGCAAACGTGTTGCAGTCATCGGTGGCGGTAACTCGGGTGTAGAAGCAGCGATTGACCTGGCCGGGATTGTGGAGCATGTAACTTTGGTGGAATTTGATACCAAATTGCGTGCCGATCAGGTCTTACAAGACAAGCTTAACAGCTTGCCCAACACCACCGTGATCAAGAATGCGCTGTCTACCGAAGTGGTGGGTGACGGTTCACAGGTGACTGCACTGAAATACAAGAACCGTGCTACCGATGAAGAGCATATGCTTGAACTGGCCGGAATCTTTGTACAGATCGGTTTGTTGCCAAACACTGATTTCCTGAAAGAAACTGCTGTTGAACTGACCAATCGTGGCGAGATTGTGATTAACGAGCGCAACGAAACCAACGTGAAGGGTGTGTTTGCTGCCGGTGACTGTACCACCGTGCCATACAAGCAGATCATTATTGCCACCGGTGAAGGAGCCAAGGCATCGCTATCTGCCTTTGATTACATTATCCGTTCGGGACAGTAACTAAAAAAGCCAAAGTGGCTATGTACATTGACATAGACACTTTGGCTTTAGTTCCCCAAGTTTTTGTTTTACCCTGTTTATAGGAACTCAGCATGCTAACTCTGGGTTCCTTTTTTTATTATGACCATTTCCATGGTTATTCTGTTCTTCTGCATTTTTTGTTTTGCTTTTTTATTGTTCTTTCCCCAAGCTTTTTAAATTTAATTAAGCAAGTCATATGCCATTTTCAAATATTTTTAAGATTTGAATAAATTCAAGCTCTTAAACTTCTGCATCAATTGTTCTTGCGTTTCCACATGTTCAGGATGCGGAATAATGCACTCAATTGGACACACGGCTATACAGGTTTGGTGCTCATAAAAGCCGACACATTCTGTACAGCGCTTCACATCAATTTCATACACTTTATCACCCTCATAAATGGCCTCATTCGGACATTCAGGCAAACACATATCGCAGTTGATACATTTATCGGTAATCAGTAAAGCCATCCTGATCTCTCAAACTAGATGGCTTGATAAGCCAAAGAAGATGCTGAAATATCTGCCGTTGAATTCGGCAAGTTGCGAATCAGCAGGGCATAGTTCATGTCAACATCTGCAGGGACAGGAATATCCACGACATAGCCTGAACCTTTGGCGTCTTCAATTAGATTACCTTTTTTATCTTTCATTTCTGTTAAAGTAAAAGTGATATTGCCTGAAGTGGTCATCAGCTCAAGCGAGTCACCCACCACAAAACGGTTTTTTACCTCAATCTTGATATAGTCACCGTTACGCTCTAATACTTCACCGACAAATTGCTGATGGTCAAAACGTGATGAACCTGTTTCATAGTTTTGATATTCAGTATGTACATGACGACGCAGGAAACCTTCCGTATAACCACGATTCGCCAAGCCTTCCAGCTGAGTCATCAGGGATGGATCAAACGGTTTGCCCTCTAGCGCATCATCAATCGCTTTACGGTAAATCTGGGCAGTACGCGCGCAGTAGAAATACGATTTAGTACGACCTTCAATTTTTAGGGAATGAATGCCCATTTTCGCTAAACGGTCGACATGCTGTACCGCTCGCAAGTCTTTGGAATTCATGAAGTAGGTGCCATGTTCGTCTTCTTCGGCTGCAAACATGTCTTCTTCATTGCGTTGTAATAAAACCGGCTCGCCAAATTGGTGTTGTTCTAGGGCATGTTGCTCATCGGCATCTTGGTTTTTGCAGCATGCTGATGATTCTTCAATTTGTTGAACTGGAATCACATCTCCAGTTTCATCTTCAGCTGCTTCGTGAATTTTATAATCCCAACGACAGGCGTTGGTGCATGCGCCTTGATTGGCATCACGTTTATTCATATAACCAGAAAGCAGGCAACGACCGGAATAAGCCATACATAATGCACCATGCACGAAAACTTCAATTTCCATGTCAGGAACATTATTTTTAATTTCTTCAATTTCTTCGATTGAAAGTTCGCGTGACAGAATGACGCGAGTCAGACCCATATTTTTCCAGAATTTGACCGTTGCCCAGTTCACTGCATTGGCTTGTACTGATAAATGTACTGCCACATGCGGGAAGTGTTCACGCACCATCATAATCAGGCCTGGGTCAGACATAATCAGTGCATCTGGATTCATGGCAACCACGGGTTCCAAGTCACGAATGAAGTTTTTTAACTTGGAGTTATGCGGTTGAATATTCACGACCACATAGAATTTTTTGCCTAAAGCATGAGCCTCTTCAATGCCAATTTTTAAATTGTCATGATCAAAAGCATTGTTACGCACACGTAAGCTATAACGTGGCTGACCTGCATATACGGCATCTGCACCATAGGCAAAGGCGTAGCGCATGTTTTTTAAAGAGCCGGCAGGAGAGAGAAGTTCAGTAACGTGAGTAATGCTCATGAAAAAATAAAGGCATATAAAAGATATGGCTTAATTGTATGGATTTAAAAATTAGATTCAACCCAGTAAATTAGTTGGATATTTCCTTATTTTCGGCTTCGAGTTGTTTTAAAATCTGGCAACTGTCAATGGTTTTGGTGCTACTGCAAGAGGCACGTAGCTGGATGAGCTGTTGTTGAAATTTTTGTAATTCTATAATTTTATCAGTGACTTGTTCAATATGTTGTTCAATCAGCTGATTCACTGCATGGCAGCTTTGCGAGGGCTGCTGTTCTAGTTCAAGCAATGCTTCAATTTCGCTGAGTGAAATATCGAGAGTTCGACAGCGTTTAATAAACATCAGTCGTTTGAATGTATTTTCATCATAATAGCGATAATTATTGTCGCCACGAAAGCTGGGTTGGAGCAGCTTCTTTTTCTCATAAAAACGGATCGTGTCCGTGCTGAGCTGAGTCTTATTGGCTAATTCTTTAATTAAATAATATTTAGGCGTATTCATACTTGACCTTGGAGTTACTCCATAGTTTTGAATAACAATAATACAAACAAGGTTTTAAATAAAGTCATAGAGGTAGTGAAAAATGGCATGTACTTGCAGTCATGAACCTGCACCGCAAAAGCCACATAGTAAATTTCGGACTGCTTTGTGGATTGCGCTCATTATTAATATTGTGATGTTTATTGTGGAATTGATTGGGGGAGCATATGCCCATTCCTCTGCACTTTGGGCAGATGCACTCGATTTCTTTGGTGATGCGGTGAATTATGGCATCTCACTTGCCATATTGGGCGCAAGCCTATACTGGCGTGCTACAGTGGCATTGTTAAAAGGCGTGACCATGGCACTGTTTGGTTTTGTGGTCATTGCAAAAGCACTCTATGCCTATGTACAAGGCATTCCGCCCGAAGCCATGACCATGGGGGCAATTGGTCTGCTTGCTTTAATTGCCAATGTCACTGCGGCAGTGGTTTTATATGCCTTCCGTGATGGTGACTCAAATATGCAGTCGGTCTGGCTGTGTAGCCGTAATGATGCGATTGGCAATGTCGCGGTGGTTTTAGCTGCGGTGGGTGTCTTTGGTACAGGAAGCATGTGGCCGGATATTGGGGTGGCAGTGATTATGGCGAGTTTAGGTTTAAGCGGTGGCTATCAGGTGATGAAGAAAGCGCTACAGGAGCGTGAAACCTATAAAAATATTGAACAGGTTTAATCGTATCAATAAAAAAGAGGGCTGAAAAAGTCCTCTTTTTAAAATCATCCCAGCACTGTGGGCGGTAAATAAATCGTAAACTCATTTACCGGTTCAATGAGCACGCTATAGGGTTGCAATTGATCTTCAAAGCACACCAAGTTCATGCGTGCCAAAAGTTCAAAACGTGCATGATGCAATTTTGCTGGCCTAGGCTGCAAACGGTCATGCCAAACGCGGTAAGTACCTAATTTACCGTCCCGACGATGATAAAAGCCGGCTAAAGGATGGGTTAAATACACTAAATGCGTTTCTAAATCTGGAAAGCCTGGGTATGTCCAGCCGTCATCTGCGGATTGCGTCAAATGCAATTCGGCGCTGGCCCATTCAGACTGGGTCTGCATTTTATATTGGCTGTAAAAGCCTTCGCTGTCCTGCTGGCAATCAAAATCAAAAACCGCAGGATGCCAAGGCAATTGCCATAAATAGCGCGGTACAATCAACGTCCACGAATCTAAAGTTGTGCCAATAAACCAGACACAGCGTTCCTGCGTTTCCTGTTCAATAACATAAACGCGGTAATTGGTTTGTCCCATTTGAAATTTTGGAAATGGATAAACTGCAGAAGTAAAATCAACGTCAATAAAAGGAACCACGGACATCAGTGCCTTTTCTTGTCCTTGATATTGAACGGTATCAAGCTTAAAACGTGGTGGAATAAGGTCTTTAAAACGGATCGGGTCAATTGCATAGGTGATAATTGAAAAATGCTGCAGTTTGCATTGCACATCAATGCCTTTAGGCTCTGGACGCGGATGTAGAAAATCTTGAAATTTTAAATATTGAAAGTTCATTACTTTAATAATCAATCATTTTTTTATTATTTTGATCTTATCCAAATGTTTGAAATGAGTAAATAAAAAACCGAGGCATTAACCTCGGTCTTTAAAATGCGATATCTGCTATAGCATCTTATTTTTCAACGAATGCACGTTCAATCACGTAGTCGCCAAGTACACCCATTTTTGGAGATTCTTTCAAACCGTGTTGATCTAAAAGTGCAGCAACGTCATCCAGGAATGCCGGGCTGCCGCAAAGCATTGCACGGTCAGTTTCTGGGTTGAAACGTGGCAAACCAATTTTCTCGAATAATTGACCAGATTCAATCGCAGTGGTTACACGGCCTTGAGTATGGAATTCTTCACGCGTTACTGTTGGGTAATAGACTAATTTCTCTTTAGCACCTAGTTCACCGAAGAATTCATGGTTTGGAATTTCGTTTTCGATCAGGTCTTGGTAAGCCAATTCTGAAATGAAACGAGTACCGTGAACGACGATGATTTTTTCAAAACGTTCGTAAGTTTCTGGGTCACGAATCACAGAAAGGAAAGGCGCAAGACCGGTACCCGAAGAAAGAAGGTACAAGTTTTTACCTGGGTTTAAATCGTCAAGAACCAAAGTGCCTGTCGGTTTACGTGATACCAGAATGTCGTCGCCAACTTTTACTTTTTGTAGAATAGAAGTTAAAGGACCATCTGGCACTTTAATAGAGAAAAACTCTAGTTCTTCTTCATAGTTAGCACTTGCAATTGAATAAGCGCGCATTAAAGGCTTACCATTCACTTCAAGACCGATCATCACAAATTGTCCGTTTTTAAAACGCAATGCAGTGTCACGAGTGGTTTTAAACGAGAATAAAGTGTCATTCCAGTGGTGGACGTGAGTAATCTTTTCGACGTTGAAAGCAGCCATTAAAGGTCTCAATAAGTTATCAAATTAGAACAGCTTACTATTCTAATCTAAAAACATTCTCGATAAACTGAATATATTTAATTGAACTTATCAGAAAAAGTGATTATGACTGAGCTTAAAATGCCAATAATCGGGTATATGAAATCGCCCTATAAGGAAAAATTTGGCATTCCACGACAACCCAATTTGGTACAGGTTGAGTCCTATATTGAAATGGTGGAACCTTATAATGATTTGCTGGCATTTGAGGGGATCGAGGAATTTAGTCATCTCTGGTTGTTGTGGCAGTTTCATGACAATAAAAATCAGCAGCAAAGTCAAAAGTTTAGACCACAAGTACGGCCGCCACGTTTGGGTGGCAATAAAAAAATTGGCGTCTTTGCCACCCGCAGTATGTACCGTCCATCACCCGTTGGTTTATCTGTGGTTCAGCTGAAAGCAGTGAAGAAAGTGGGCAAGTCTGTACGTGTTTATGTGATGGGCAGCGACCTTCTGGATGGCACGCCTATAGTCGATATTAAACCTTATATTCAATATTCAGATGCTGTAATCACGGCGCAAAGTGGCTATGCACAGGATGAGCCTGAACGAATGACGGTTATTTGGACAGAAGGTGCTGAGCAGAAAAAGCAGACTTTACTCAAGCACAATAAACTGACAGTGCAAATTGTAAATGAACTGGAACAGGTGCTGG
Organism: Acinetobacter sp. NS-4; assembly: GCF_037402435.1. NCBI lineage: Bacteria > Pseudomonadati > Pseudomonadota > Gammaproteobacteria > Moraxellales > Moraxellaceae > Acinetobacter > Acinetobacter sp. NS-4. The sequence goes on from NZ_JBBEUE010000001.1 coordinate 173,234, forward strand.
CTTTAGATCCGCGTCCAGCTTATCAGGAAGATGCAGAGCGGGTATATGGCATGCTGTTTTCGGCAATCAATGTCAAATTTAAAGTGACTGAAAGAGGGGTCGAAATTCAGGAGCTGGAATAGTTGTTATACCAAGGACTATTTGCTCAAGGTCAAGCTTGTACCATCCACCACAGTACCGCAATTAAAACCAGCATATGCAGAATTTGTACCGGAGCAAAATAAAGTGCAAATTTTAATCCTCCGCTTATGGCTGCATTAATGGATTTAGAAACGGCATGGGCAGCCAGACCTAACATCATTGCATAGAGTAAACTGGTATTTGTAGGTTCACCTTGAACAACTACAGCGGCCGCAGCGGCATGAATTTCAAACAATGAAGCCAAGAGTGTACCTGCAATTAAACCAGCATCACCGAGTAGGAGTTCAAGTCCATAAACTCCTGCCTGAATCAAGGTTAAAGTAACCGCAATGATGACCGCTTCTTTTAAGCTAAACATTGGACTATCTTCCGGTTCTGTTTCTTCGACAGGTTCCGCTTTATGTAAAAGCCAGTAAGCACAAAGCGCTAAAATTGCGATGGCAATGAGCGAGGGAAGTATCAGCAGTTTTAGCCAGGTTAAAGACACACCGCCGACCACAATGAATAGCAGCACTAAAGTTGAAATGCATGACATCAGTGCTGCACCGGCATTGGAACGGGCATCGACTTCACCATTACGTACTTGCAAACCTAAATGTGCAATGGTTGCGGTACTGGAAACAAATCCGGAAGCGATTGAAGAAAGCATGAGTGCTTTCTTGCTTGAAAGTAAACGTTTGGCAATATGTGCCAATGCTTGAACAACCAGTATAATGGTCAGCAGTTTTAAAATAATATGCGGGTTGAGAACTGAGCCCCATAACGGGGTATTGGGAGTAAGCGGTAAGCCAATTAAAATCAGGGCCAGTAAAAATAAGCCATCTCTAAATTCTGCTCCGGTAATCCATTTTCCTGCAAAGCCATGAATCGAATGTTTCATCATTAAAATAACGGTCAGCACAACGGATAAACTTGCCGCCAGTGTGATATTCCAGATACATAATGCCCCAATAAAATAGGTCATGACAAAAGCCAGTTCTGTAGTGACCCCGGGATCTTGCAACTGGTTCTTCAGTGAAAAAATCCCGATACCGCCTACAATTAGCGCACCCATCACGCCAAAAATATGGCCAAAAGCAAAACACAGTGCACCCAATAAGGCACAAATGGTAAATGAACGAACTCCGGCAAAGCTGTGCTGATTTTCACGTTGCTTGCTACGCTCACGTTCCAGGCCAATCAGCAAGCCACAGCCTAATGCCGCTGCCATAATCATCAGCAATTCTTGAAAGGATGTCGTTTGCAGGGACAGATTCATTATATTATTCACAGGGTTCATTTACTCGATTGGGCATCTGCAAGTATGGTGGTTATTTCAGCAACACATGAAGCATTATTGGCCATAAATGGATGAAAGTAAAAGCATCTTGACGGGAAAACACGTTATAGTTTTGCTATAAACAATCTACAAAATAGCTTTTGGGGGGGAATGGTCGGGGGATACTGTTTTTCTAAAAGCGATTTAAGTCAGATGAAATTTAGTTTGTTATAGTGTGGGTTGATTTTGGGGCTTAGAACAATGAATTTTAATTTTGAAATGGATACATCCTGGTGTCTGGAACAACTACAAAAAGATGGACGTATTACCGAACGTAACAAGCTGCTGATCCAAACCACACACCGTCAACGTGAGCAACTGAAATGGCATCCCTTGCAGTGGATCGCACATTTTAATCTGGTCGATCAGGCGCATCCACAATCGACCTTAACCTTAAACCGTTTGTGTCAGTGGATTGCAGACAAAGCCAATATTCCTTTTTATATCATTGACCCGTTAAAAGCAGATGTGCAGGCACTGACCAGTGTCATGTCGCAAGAATTTGCCGTGCGTAATAAAATTCTGGCGGTTGAAATTCAGGCGGATCAAGTGCTAATCGCGACCGATCAACCGTTTAAAACGGAATGGGTGGCCAATCTTCAACATACGATTGCCCCGAAAAAAATTCAGCGTGTACTATTAAGCCCAGATCAGTTGCAGCGCTATCTGGTGGAATATTATCAGGTCAGCCGTGCGGTTAACTCATCGCAAAAATCCAGTGCCTATGACCGTGATAACAAAGGTGTAGAAGCACTGTTGCAACTGGGCGATACGCAAAATCCGGATGCCAATGATCAACATATTGTCAAGCTGGTGGACTGGGTATTGCAGTTCGCTTTTGAGCAGGGGGCCAGTGATATTCATCTGGAGCCGCGTAAAGACACCGGTAAAGTGCGTTTCCGAATTGATGGGGTGTTGCATACCATTTATAAAATGCCCGCCAATACCCTGACCGCCGTGATCTCGCGGATTAAGATTTTGGGTCGCATGAATGTGGCGGAAAAACGTAAACCGCAAGATGGCCGCTTAAAAACCCGTACGCCTAAAGGACAGGAAACAGAGTTGCGTCTATCCACTTTACCCACTGCCTTTGGTGAAAAAATGGTGATGCGTATTTTTGATCCTGAAGTATTGGTGCGCAGTTTTCAGCAGCTCGGTTTTGAAGGCGGGTTACTGAATGATTGGCAGGCTTTAACTGCACATAGTCACGGCATTATTTTAGTCACTGGGCCGACCGGTTCAGGTAAAACCACGACGCTATATTCTTCGCTTAAACAGCTGGCAACAGAACAGGTCAATGTCTGTACCATTGAAGATCCGATCGAGATGCTGGAACCGAGCTTTAACCAGATGCAGGTGAATCAGGGCATCGATTTAGGTTTTGCCGATGGGGTACGTGCCCTGATGCGTCAAGACCCGGATATTATTATGGTGGGTGAGATTCGTGATCAGGATACCGCCAATATGGCCATTCAGGCCGCATTAACCGGTCACCTGGTGTTATCAACCTTACATACCAATGATGCACCATCGAGTCTGACCCGACTGCATGACCTGGGTGTGCAGCCATTTTTAACGTCAGCCACGATTTTAGGTGTGCTGGCACAGCGTCTGGTACGTAAACTTTGCCCGCATTGCAAACAAGAAAGCTTTATTAATGAGCAGGAATGGAAGCATTTAACCTTTGATTATACGATTGACATGCCAAACTTCGTATTTCAGGCAGTGGGTTGTGAAGAATGTCGCCATACCGGCTATAAAGGGCGTGTCGGCATTTATGAGTTTATGCCTTTAAGCCTTGCGACCAAACAACTGATTGGTGCAGATGCGACTTTAAACCAGCTGCGTGATCAGGCCAAGAAAGAGGGGATTGAGCCGCTACGCATCGCAGGGGCGCGCAAAGTGCTGGCAGGGATGACCACTTTGGAAGAAGTGTTACGCGTTGTTCCACTGAATTGAAATACTGTTTGAAAATGAAGCTACCTTAAGATTCACCTCATCTTGATTTGTTTTAATCATGCTATCGAAATGAGCAACAACTTAATGAGGGTTTGAGCATGAACATGATTTCTAAAGCAGCTTTAATAACCGCCTTGGTCGGTGCAACAACATTCGCCGTGGCAAATACTGCGGTAAATCAAGCTGCAATTGCACCACAAAAAGCCACTACGGTTAAACAGGCTTTAACTTTAAAAGATGACAGCAAGGTACAGCTTAAAGGCTATGTGGTAAAAGCAGTCGGGGATGAAAAATACCAGTTCCGTGATAATACCGGCACCATGACGGTCGAGATTGACGATGAGTTATGGCAAGGTAAACCCGTAAATGCCAAAACTCCGGTGACCATCATCGGTGAAGTCGACATCGATTACAAACCGGCTAAACGCGTTGAAATTGATGTGGATACCATCCGGTTCTAAGTAATTTTTTTAGATTCCTCCCTAAAACCACATGAGACATTCATGTGGTTTTTTCATTCTGGCATCTTTTTAAAGCATGCTATCTTAAAAGTAGAACATGCCAAATAGCTGAGAACTACACATGCGAATCTTACTGGCAGAAGATGATGTCTCCCAAGCAGAAAGCATCAAAACATGGTTGGAAATGGATGGCTATAATATTGACTGGGTGGAACGCGGCGATCATGCCATTTTAGCCCTAGAGCAACACCAGTATGATTGTGTCCTGCTCGATCGCGGGCTACCCAAAGCCAGTGGCGATGACATTCTTACAGCTTTACGTGCGCATCAGCAACAAACCCCTGTAATTTTTATTACCGCGCGGGACACTATTCATGACCGTGTTGAAGGGCTGGATTTGGGTGCCAATGATTATCTGGTCAAGCCCTTTAGTCTGGAAGAACTTTCTGCGCGTGTCCGTTCGCAGTTACGGCAACATCAAAGCAGTGCTGGACAATATCTGCGCTATGCAAATTTAGTCCTCGATCCACAGGCCAAAACGCTTATTCAGGATGGAAAGACCATCAACCTAACCGCCAAAGAATTTCAGATTTTACATAAATTAATGCAAAAGCCGGAGCATGTAATTACCCGTGAACAGCTGGAAGAATCACTTTATGCCTGGGGCGATGAAATAGAAAGCAATGCCATAGAAGTGTTTATCTATCAATTGCGTAAAAAGATTGGCAGCCAGTATATCAAGACCCTTCGTGGTTTGGGCTATCGCATGAGTCAGGGTTAGTATGTCAAAAGCCATTTCTCTACAAACCAGGTTAATCAAGACCTCATTATTCAGTTCCATGTTGGCTGGGGTTTTGGCCTTGCTGCTTTTTGTGGGGATTTCCCTGTACCAGACCATGCAGCTGCAAGACCAGATCATGGATGAAATTGCAGATATGCTGTTGATTTCAGATGTAAGTACGAGTTCAGGACAACAGGTCGATGAACTCAGTGATGAATTTGAGATTCAATACCAGTTAAAAGATCAGAAACAGGTGCTGAGCGAATCAGAAAATTTCCATTTGGACCATCTGTCTTCAACATTCAAAAGTAATGCCGATGAAGGTTATGATTTGATTTGGCACGATCAGCAGTTGTGGCGTATCTATACCTCGCAAAATCCTGAACTGAATACATCGGTATTGCTATTGCAGCCGATGGGAGAGCGCTTTAAAGCTTTGGCTCAAAATGTCATGGGCTATGGCCTGATTTTAATTGTGCTCTGGTTCATTCAGTGGCTGATTTTACACTTTGCCGTGAAACGCCAATTTAAAGTCATTCATCAACTGTCCAGAGAAATTTCAGCTAAAAGTGCGGATGATCTCGCACCGATTCAGCAGCCAGTACCTGAATTAAAAGAATTACAGCCGATGGTATGGCAGCTGAACCAGTTATTGCAGCGGCTTGAACAATCTCTGGTGGCAGAACAGCGCTTTACTGCGGATGCCTCGCATGAATTACGTTCACCCTTATCGGCTATTCAAATGCGTTTGCAGGTACTGAAACGTAAATATCCGGAACTCGACCAAGATTTGGCGAGTATTCAAAATGATGTCAGCCGTGGTACACAGGTGTTAGAAAATTTGCTGTTACTGGCACGACTGGATCCGGCCCATACGGGTCAATTGCCCAAGTCTGAAATGGATATGAACAGGGTGATCAATGAGGTCTTGCAAGCCTTGCAACCCTTTGCAGCCGAGAAAAATATTCAAATCCAGACACAATTCGCCGAAAATCTGGTGATTACTGGAAATGACAAACTCATTTTCAGTTGCCTGCGCAATCTGCTGGACAATGCCATCCGTTATGCCGGGCAAAATGGTCATGTATGGATTGAGATGCAGCACAAGCAATCATACATCAGCATCGTGATTGAAGATGATGGACAAGCTGTGACAGAAGAGGTTTTACAACGACTGGGTGAGCGCTTTTATCGGGCATTGGGTACTAAAACGCAAGGTTCAGGATTGGGGTTGTCGATTTGTAAAAAGATTATTGAATTACATGCCGGTGAAATTCATTTTTCTCGGTCGGCACATGGTGGATTAAAAGTTGAACTGCAATTTCCATTGCATATCCAGCGTTAAAAAGCAGTATGTTTGCGCTCATACTGCTTGTTTCCACGTTTATTATTGTTGAGTGAATTATTTTTATTTGGTCAGAATAAGACGATTGTTACGGGTTAAACGTAGACGGTATTCTTCTCCGGCATGCATAATCCGGATTTCTCGTCCAAGAGCAAACAGGTTGTTCGAGTGCAACATGGGAAGTGAGTGAGCTGCATCGTTATTACGGGTAAATAGGCTAAATGGTGCGTTCATTCCGTCGATTCCGTGGTATGTATTAAATTATTTAAATGATAATCATTATCAAATAATTCTGTCAATTAATTATTTAAGATTTTATAAAAAACTTAAATTTGCTTACACTCTGTAATATTTCATGCTGAGGAACAGGGAATGTTTAAACCCATCATTGATGTTGCCATTGCAATTTTACTGCATCAGAACAATGTGCTGGTCGGCTGGCGTGAAGCGAAACAGCATCAGGGCAATAAACATGAATTTCCGGGAGGAAAAGTGGAGGAGGGTGAAACGCCTTTGGAGGCATGCCGCCGTGAAATTTATGAAGAAGTGGGAATTGGTCTGCATGACTGGCATGCCTTTGATGTGATTGTTCATGAATATGATGATGTAATTGTCAAGCTGCATTTATTTCATGCCATTGTACCGAATGCTTTATTGAATGAAATTCAACAGCCGTGGAGCTGGTACAGTCGTGAAGACTTGTTGAATCTAAATTTCCCTAAAGCCAATCAAGCTATAATTCAGCGCCTGTATTGGCCTCATCAGATTAAAATTTCAGCGCAGCTGGATGATCTGGCGCAATTAAAACAGAATCAGTTGTTATATTGGCGTGTGGAGGGAACTCAGCAGCAGCTCACGGAACTGGCTGGGCGCAGTGTGGAGCATTTGCCTCGGCTCATTGTCAATATCAATATTTTTGAACAATTAAGCTCGATTCAACAGCAGGCCATTTCTGCCATTCATTTAAAACAGTCACAACTGATGGCTCTAAAGCCGGGTGATTTAAGCATTGGAAAGCGTTACATTGCGGCATGTCACGATCTGGCTTCCATGCAACAGGCACAGCAGGTGGGTTGTGATGCTATTTTGCTGAGTCCGGTATTACCGACCGCCACCCATCCAGAGGTTGTAGCATTGGGCTGGGAACAGTTTAAGGCCTGGGTTTCACAGGTCGATATACCGGTTTTTGCCTTGGGTGGTATGCAAGCCGGTGATTTTGCTACTGCAAAAGAACAGGGCGCATATGGCATTGCAGGGATGCGATTTTTATAAAACAGGATCAAATTTTATAAAAACAGAATCAGAGAATGTATTGAACCGTGATTATTTTGTCGCAATACATTCTGGCTTTTATAAGCTGTTCAGGGCTTTTTGCGCTTGTTGAATGGTTTTTTGATCTTTTTGCTGTTGTGCGGCTTTTAAAATGACCTGCCAAAGCTGTTTCTTCATGGCATTGGTTTGTGCATAACTGAGCCCGCGTTGTGCCAGTGCTTCAGCATTTGCCGGCTGATTTTTTTTATTGGCAATCAAGGCCAGATACAAGAAAGTTTCAGCAGATTGTGGCGCGAGACGCTGTGCCTGCAATGCTGCAGCCTCTGCTTCATTCCATTGTCTTTGCTGATAGGCCTGCTGGACTTTTTGCATGAGTTTTTGAAATGCAGGAAGTTTGCGGCCATCTTCAAACTGCTGTTTGCGCTGTTGAGCAGGAATGATCACCTGCATCTTTTTACGTTGAATTTCTTCACGTTCATAACGCGTGATGACCACGCCTGAAGGTGTTTTAATGTCCTGCTTTTCTGTAGGAACAGGTTTTGCTGGCTGCTTGTTTTCATCGGGCGTAGGCAGGCTTTGACAGCCCACCAAACCGATCAAGCCCAGAGCGATCAGACACTGTTTATGCTGCTTAAATTGCCCATTCATGCTCAATTATCACCCTTAATTGTTATAACTACCGCTTGAAATGACCGGATTCGTTGAACCATCGTTCTGTGTTTCAGTATCACTTTCACGAATATAGTTTCCAATACTATCGTTTTGATCGGCAGGCGTCTGATTGTTTTCAGTATCAGGATTGGAAGCAGGTTCTACCTGATAACTCGGTAAACCGCAGGTAGTGGCCTGACGTGGCATATTACTGCGAAGTAACGGAATGTACATCGCACCTTCACAGCCTTGTGCTGATAGATGACCCGTCGAACGGTCAATCCATTGCCATTGCACACTGTCAGTTTGACGCAAGTTAACCGGTTTTTGCCGCAACTGTTTCATGACATTAATCCACACTGGCAATGCGCCTGAAGAACCGGTTAGGCCAGTCACCTTGTTATTATCCAGACCCAGCCAGACCACGCTGACATAATTGCCTGAATAGCCTGCAAACCAAGAGTCGCGGGTATCATTGGTGGTACCCGATTTGCCTGCCAGTTTTAAATCAGCAGGGAAAGCGCTATAAGCTGCACGCCCAGTACCCGAGCTCATGACCTGTTGCAGACCATAATTCAGAATATAAGCTGCAGATGGATCAATGGTTTTTTGTACCGTTAAACCATAACGGTCGAGCAGGCGGCCGTTAGCATCCACCACAGAACGAATGGACTTGATTGGATATTTGAAACCACCGGTTGCAAAGTTTCCGTAAATACTCATCACTTCCATCGGCGACATATCAATTGCACCTAGAAAGATGGATGGATAGCTTGGAATATCAGACGTCACCCCAAATTTTTTCAGGTGATTGCTAAAGGTCGAAATACCGAATTCTTGACCCAAACGCACGGCTGCAAGGTTGTAAGAGTTTGCCAGTGCTTCGGACATAGGAACAATGCCGTGTTCACCACCACTGTAATTTTTAGGAGTCCAGTTTTTGCCTTCGCTATAAACATTCATGGCACTGTCTTCAACTGGTGTTGCCCAGTTATAACGTCCAGATTCAATCGCACTTAAATAAATCACCGGTTTAAGCAAGGAACCGACCTGACGTTTTGCATCCAGGGCACGGTTAAAGCCGGTAAAGTCCTGGGTAGAACCCACAGCTGCAACCAGTTCACCATTTTCAGGATGCGAGATTAAAACTGCACCTTGCAAATCTCTGAGGTTTTTTGGATTGGCATTGGTCAAACGGGAAACAGAGGCTTTAAATGCTTCCTGTACTTTGGTTTGGGCAATCGGATCTAGCGAGGTAAAGATTTTTAGACCTTGATTGGTCAGATCGCTTTCCTGATATTCAGTACGCAACTGTCGACGTACAATATCCATGAAATCCGGGAAACGGGCAGGCCCTAGGGTTGGTTTGGCAATAACATTCAGTGGGCGTGCAACTTCTTGCTCAAACTGAGCTTGAGTCAGGTATCCCATCACCAGCATATTGTGCAACACAATATCACGGCGTTTTTTTGCACCTTCGGGATTTTTCCAGGGATTAAACAGCGAAGGCCCTTGCACCAGACCGACTAAATACGCCTGTTGAGCAATATTGAGTTCACGTAGCGGCAAGCCAAAATAAAACTGTGAAGCCAGACCATAGCCGTTAATGGAATAATTGCCGTTTTGTCCCAGATTCACTTCATTTAAATAAGCTTCCAGAATTTCATCTTTATCGTAATGAAGCTCAATCAGCATCGCCATCAGGGCTTCATTGACCTTACGTTTTAAGGTTTTTTCCGGGCTTAAATAGAAATTCTTGACCAGCTGCTGGGTCAGGGTTGAACCGCCCTGACGTTTACCACCGGTGACGTTGCTGACTAAAGCACGTGCTGTACCACGTATCGATATCCCATGATGATGATAAAAGTTACGGTCTTCGGTAGAGATCAGTGCTTCAATAAGCGGTTTAGGCACACTCTTGAGCTTAATCAACACGCGATCTTCATTGTGTTGCGGATAAATTCCGCCAATCAGTAAAGGTTCTAAACGCGCAATGCCGGTAGATGAAGGCTTGGTGGCACTGACTTCACTAATCTGATTACCGCTAAACGTAACCTTTAACACCTGCTCCGGTTCAACGCTGTCACCAAAGTCGAAGCCACGGGTATGCACATAGAGAGCATCGCCGGAGCTTACATAACTGCCGGAGTGGGCATAGCTGTCAGAACTTTTATAACCCAGAAGTTTAAGCTCTTGAGAGAAGTCTGCCTGGTTAACCGGTGCATTGGTATAAACTTCTAAAGGACGAGCAAAAACTTTTGCCGGAATATCCCAGCGCTGTCCTTCAAATTTATTGCGTACAATATTATCCATTCGGATTAAATAGATACTAAAAACTAAGAAGACACCAATGACTAATATTGAAAAAATAAGGGCCAGTAAACCGATACCGCGTTCAGACTTCATCAATTATTATAAGATCCAAATAAATTGTGCTAATCATGCGAAGCTTTTCATTTTTTTGCAATAATTAATCTGTGAATGAAGATAAAATATAACAATAAAGTGCACAAAATATTTGGAATGAGTCTTTGATTTTATAAAAGATATTATTTTTAGCTCTAAAACGGTATTTGCGAATTATCTGTCAATTTTTAAGCAAGTTAACAGGCTTAAGTCATGCCAGGTCTGCGGATGAAAATGATCTTGCAGATCGGGTGACTTTTATCATAAAAAATCATCCGGATTTTAGTGGTTGATTGCATGCAAAGTGAACCGATCTGGATGACAGGCTAAAAACCTGGCTGAGTCTTTGAATTTGTTAGATTGTTAGTGTAATCAGCAGTTAAAGTTTTTTAAAATGAACAGGGTTAATGCTATGATAGGCAGGAATCGTAGCGGAGCGATGACCCAGGTGCAAATTTCACATAAAACTTTTCGGAACATTGGATTAATAGGGCGTCCAGATAAATCCTCCGTCGTGGAAACTTTAAGTCTTATTCATGACCATCTTTTAAGTTTAGGTTTACATCCTGTTTTTGATTCAGAAACAGCAGCTTTAGTCCCTTATAATAATACTCAAACCGTGAGCCGCAGTTTACTGGGTGAAGTGGTTGATCTGGTCATTGTAGTGGGTGGTGATGGTTCTTTGCTGCATGCTGCACGTGCCCTGGTGCGACACAATACACCTGTGATTGGGGTAAACCGTGGTCGTTTGGGCTTTTTAACCGATATTAAGCCGACCGAGGTTATTTTTAAGCTGGATCAGGTGCTCAAAGGCGAGTTTCAGCTCGACCGCCGTTTCTTGCTGGAAATGGAAATCCGTTCCAAAGGCGAAAGTATTTATGATGCGATTGCCTTGAATGATGTGGTTTTGCATTCGGGCAAGTCGGTGCATATGATTGATTTTGAACTGAATATTGATGGTCAATATGTCTATCGTCAGCATAGTGATGGTTTGATTGTTTCGACACCTACCGGTTCTACCGCTTATGCGCTTTCTGGTGGCGGGCCGATTGTCCATCCAAGTATGGATGCCATCTCTTTGGTGCCCATGCACCCACATACCTTGTCTTCCCGTCCAATTGTGGTCGGTGGGCATAGTGAAATTAAGATTATCATTCGTGAAAACCGTGTATTGCCAATGGTCAGTGCCGATGGTCAACACAGTGTTTCACTCAGTGTTGGGGATAGTTTGCATATCCGCAAACATCCATTTAAATTGAATCTCCTTCATCCACCTGGCTATGATTTCTATATTGCTTGCCGTACCAAGCTGGGCTGGAACCAAGATTTTGACTCTTTTCAACAGCAGGATTAAATGATGAATATTGAACAAATGCTGGCCGTACTCGATCCTGAAATTGTTGCGCGTTTAAAGACAGCAGTGGAAATTGGTAAATGGCCGAATGGCGTAGCACTTACGCAAGAGCAACGTCAAATCTGTATGCAAGCGGTTTATGCTTGGGAAATAAAAAATTTGCCTGAAACTGAACGCAGTGGCTATATTGACCGCGGCACCAAAGAAGAAGATGAACACTGCGATTCACATGACCCGCAGCAAGACGAAGAATTCAAGCCGATTCGTTTTGTTTAAATATTTATTTGTAATAAAAAAAGACACTGCGGTGTCTTTTTTTATATTTTAATTTTTTGAAAGGTACGACGGATGTCTTACCGATAAACCTCAATTTATAGAAGCTCATCTTGTTACTTTGGATAAGCCCTGAGAAGTATTACTTCGTAAGGCCAAAGTCACCTTGCGAACACTAGAAACATATTTCAAGTGTTCTCATCGCAAAACTCGTTCCATACTATCATTTGATGAATGTTTCGCAGAACCATTTTTATCAAATGGAGTCTTGCCTCAAACAATTGCGAATGGCTTTGTCACGTATCATCTATTCTGCATTAAATTAGATTTTAGACTTGCGATTTAGCCATAGCTCTTTGGCTTTTAACATTGCCTCATCATAAGAAGCACATGCCCCCATCGTGTATAAAGCAATTCCCATGGTTTCCGTGACTGCAACTTCACCATATTCATGATGCTGTTTGCCTTCCCATACCGCTTTAAATATAGCCAAGTCTAGCTCTTCTTCAACAGGACTACGGTTTTCAGTCAATTTCGCTAATTCATGTTCGTACAGCTCGCCATTTTTAATCCCGCAGATTAAGGTTTTGGCATCTGGATTCCGTTCAAATTCACCACCTTCACCCTTAATCACCGCACTATTTTGATAGCCCAGTTTAAATGCCGCTTGCTGGTGTGAAGCACGGTAAGCCGGATGGAAAATAGCCTGCACTGTAGCTTTGGCATTAAAAGGATTAATTAAACGGGCTAAAGTATGAATAGGTGAGCGCAAGCCCATCACATTACGTAAAGAAATCAGATCGCTCAAAATAGGTGAAATCGCTGCTAAGGGTATATAAGCAAAATTGCGTTGCTGTAACTGCTGTTCCACATTGCTGTCATTCTGGCAAATTGGATAACCAAGATATTCCAGAACCTGTTCGGTATAAAGGCGGTTAATGGTATGTCCAGATGCGCCATGCATCACGACTTTATAGCCATGCTGGGCCAAGGTCAGTGCTGCCAATAAAAACCAGGGATAATGCTTACGTTTTCCGGCATAAGACGACCAGTCCAGATCCACATCTAAGGCTTTGAAATTCAATTGATCACGGGTGGCCTGTACAAAACCGGCCAGCTCATCTACAGATTCTTCTTTAACACGAAGTAGCATTAAGAAAGCACCTAGCTGAACATCCAGCACTTCATCCTTTAAGATCATGCTGAACGCTTGATAGGCTTCGTCAAAACTCAGCGAACGGGCACCGTTTTTTCCTTTGCCTATAATACGGACATATTGTGCGAAAGGATGTTCAGCATCTTTGTAGATATTTCTTTTGGTTTGCATAAGGAGTATTTCTTGGCAACGGAAAATGGGATGGATAATAGTTTATAAAGATAAGGTAAATATTTCAGCCTAATTTAAATAAAAGTAACTTTAGTTGTTTCGACTAATGTCTAATGAGTAGTGATGCTATTTTAAACAAACTTAACAATATAGACCGCATCAACAAATAAAAATTAGGTAAAATTTAACATTAGGTAAAATTATGTAGATTTGCTTATCAGTATGTGTAACCGAATAGGTGGATTTTTTATAAATTCAATTCATTCGTGATGATAAGTTTATGATTTTTTTGTTTTATATCCCAGTATTTGAGCTTACTCAATACTTTTTGTATGTTCTTTTGTGATGAATACAAAAGGATTAAAGGCTGTGTATTCGTAAGAATAGGCAAAAACTGAATATTTCTAGTGCTGGAAATATCTAAAGAAGTAATGTTATGGCTAAAAAACCAATTTATAAGTCACTTTATTTTCAAGTGATTGTTGCCATCATTTTAGGTGTGATTGTTGGGCATTTTTACCCAAGTTCATCTGTAATCGTTGACGGCGTTAGGCAAAGTGTTCCAGGCTTGGGCGAGCAATTAAAACCATTAGGTGATGCCTTCATTAAGCTCATCAAAATGATTATTGCACCGGTGATTTTCTGTACTGTGGTTAGCGGTATCGCAGGTATGGAAAGCATGAAATCTGTGGGTAAAACAGGTGGTATCGCACTGCTTTATTTTGAGGTTGTCTCAACACTTGCATTAATTATCGGTTTGCTGGTGATTAATATTGCAAAACCGGGTGTTGGCATGAACATTGATCCTGCATCTTTAGATACTTCAGGTATCGCTAAGTATGTGGAATCCGGTGCTTCACAATCGACCGTTGATTTCTTTATGAACATCATCCCGAATACGGTGGTGGGTGCCTTTGCCGAAGGTGAAATTCTTCAAGTCCTTTTATTCGCATTACTGTTTGGTTTCGCGTTACATAAATTGGGCGATGCAGGTAAACCGGTCCTTAAATTCATCGATCAAATTTCGCATGTATTCTTTAACATCGTAAATATGATCATGAAACTTGCGCCTATCGGTGCGTTCGGTGCGATGGCATTTACGATTGGTAAATATGGTATTGGTTCACTTGCTCAGTTAGCTCAACTCATCATCTGTTTTTATATTACCTGTTTGCTGTTTATCTTCATTGTATTGGGCAGTATTGCACGTTTCAGTGGTTTTAGTATCCTGAAAATGATTCGTATGATTCGTGAAGAACTCCTGATTGTACTGGGTACATCATCTTCTGAATCCGTACTTCCACGCATGTTGAAAAAACTGGAAATTGTCGGGTGTGAGAAGTCCGTTGTGGGTCTGGTGATTCCTACCGGTTATTCATTTAACCTGGATGGTACTTCAATCTATTTAACCATGGCTGCAATCTTCATTGCACAGGCAACTAATACTCAGCTTGATTTAGCACATGAAATTACACTTTTAGCGGTGTTGTTGATCTCTTCTAAAGGTGCAGCAGGTGTAACAGGTTCTGGTTTTATTGTCATGGCGGCAACATTGTCTGCTGTAGGAAATATCCCTGTAGCAGGTCTGGCATTGATTCTGGGTATTGATCGCTTTATGTCTGAAGCACGTGCCTTGACGAATCTGGTCGGTAACTCATTGGCGACCATTGTCGTTGCAAAATGGGTGGGTCAATTAGATACAGTTAAATTAAATGAAGCATTAAACAATCCGGAAATGGTTGACCAAAAAATGCTGGAAGAAGCGGCTCAAACACACGTTTAACCAATGCAGATTTAAAAAAGGAAGCTAAGGCTTCCTTTTTTATTGACCCTAAAGTCATAAAATATAAAGCTTATACGACATGACAGATACTTATAAAGTGAATAGCATGAGCAAGGGACAGAACTACAACAACTCAATATAAGGATGCTATATGTTGGCTTATGATGCTGATTTAGAATTATTCCGCGACAATTTCAAACGCTTTATGAATGAGCATATTGCTCCACATTATGAACAATGGGAACATGAAGGCATTATGCCGCGTTCAGTCTGGAATTTGCTGGGTGAAAACGGTTTCCTGTGTGTGGATGTACCTGAAGAATATGGTGGTTATGGCGTTCCAACCCATTATTCACTGATGCTGGTGGAAGAATCTGCCCGTGCTGGATTTAGCGCGCTATCCACCGGTATTTCCTGTCACTCTGAAATTGCGGCACCGTATATTTTGCATATTGGCACGGAAGAACAAAAGCAGTACTGGTTACCCAAAATGGTGACGGGGGAAGTGGTGGGTGCAATTGGTATGACTGAACCAGGCGCAGGTTCGGATTTGCAGGCCATGCGTACCAATGCCATTTTGCAGGGAGATCACTATCTGCTGAATGGTTCCAAAACCTTTATCTCCAATGGTCAACATGCTGACCTGGTGGTACTGGCGGCTAAAACTGATCCGCAAGCACGGGCAAAAGGCGTGTCTTTATTGCTTTTAGATACGCATCTGGACGGTTTTAAAAAGGGCACCAACCTCAACAAAATTGGTTTGCATTCACAAGATACTTCAGAACTGTTCTTCGATAATATCAAGGTGCCTAAAGATCAGTTGCTAGGGCAGGCGGGGCAGGGTTTTGCCTATTTAATGCAAGAATTGCCACGTGAACGTACTGCCATTGCTGCAACGGCGATTGGCGCCATTCGTGGTTCAATTGATGTCACTATTGCTTATGTCAAAGAACGTCAGGCTTTTGGTCAGCCGATTAGCCAGTTCCAAAATACCCGTTTTGTTTTGGCACAGGCAAAAATAGATGAACAGGCGACTGCTGCATTTTATAACCAGAACGTTGAATTATATATGCAGGGTAAACTGGATGTGGAAACAGCTGCAGCCTTAAAAAGTTTTGCAACCGACATGCAGATGAAAATAGCGGATAACTTGTTACAGCTGTTTGGTGGTTATGGCTATATGACAGAATATCCAATTTCACGTTTCTTTGTAGATGCCCGTATTCAGCGAATTTACGGTGGGACCAATGAAATTATGAAAGAGATTGTGGCGCGTAGTTTATTGGGCCGTTAATGATGGCATTGAAATGCAAAGCATGAAATAAAAGAAGTCGAAAAAGAACACCCTGAAAGCTGGATACCAAGTCTGACTTTAAAGGGTGTTTTTTATTGACTCAACACCATTAAACTTTCTTCAATAAAAGCGGGTAAATCATCCGGTGAGCGCGATGAGATATACAGATTATTATCATTCACCACACCGACATCGTAATATACCGCACCGGCATTAACCAGATCCTTGGCGAGTGTTTTAATGGTGGTCATTAAACGGCCTTTAACCACTTTGGCAGAAATCAGTAGTTGCGGACCGTGACAGATACTCAAAATGGGTTTTTGAGCATTGGCAAATTTACGCACAAAATCCACGAAACGGTCATCGCCACGGAGTCGTTCGGGAGAATAGCCACCCGGAATGAGCAAGGCATCAAAATCCTGCACCGACACATCATCTATACTTTGGTCAATAGTGACGGCCGATTTTCGCTTATGACCATAGACAATGTTACCTGCTTTATTTTCAATATTTAAAATACTATGGCGTGCTGCACGAAAGGCTTGCACGGGTTCTGAGTATTCGACATCTTCAAAATCATGGGTCACTAGAACGGCGATTCTTTTGGACATTATTGTTCTCCGAATTGCTTTGTTCACAGACTATAAATTAAACATTAAACTTTTGTGATGGAGTTTGGTAAAGGACTCTTGCATCTGTAAAATATCTGTAAGTTTAGCTAGATGAGTGTTTTCAAGTATTTGTAAATATTAAAAAATTAAACTAAAAACTTTTGTTTCTACATGTGTCAAATGGTCAGCATGCAGAATTTTTCCGATGATGGGTTTTGTCAATTATTTCAAAATGGCTGTGGATTTTTAAACTTTGTATGCGCTCAGATGGACTTGATCACGTTTTGTGACGTTATTCATTGCGAGATGAAAAGCTATCGTGGCTATCCATGTTTGAAGCAACTCCTGAATCTGTTTATCTACAATACCGATCACTGTTGCTTGCAGAAATTGAAGATACTCGACCAGAATCGCTTAATCTAATCTTTTAAAACAAGAAAAAATGGTTAAAAATAACTCAGTATTAAGCGTTTTTAACGATGAGCTTATTTGCAAATACCAATAAATTTATTCAATGAAATGACATAAAATTGCGAGCCAGATTGCTGAATTACAGATGTATAGCCGTGGTGTCTTTTTTAGCGAATTGGCAAAAGCTCAGCAATTTAAAATACTCAGGGCAAAAACATGA
Source organism: Acinetobacter sp. NS-4 (assembly GCF_037402435.1). Taxonomy (NCBI): domain Bacteria; kingdom Pseudomonadati; phylum Pseudomonadota; class Gammaproteobacteria; order Moraxellales; family Moraxellaceae; genus Acinetobacter; species Acinetobacter sp. NS-4. The sequence goes on from NZ_JBBEUE010000001.1 coordinate 190,841, forward strand.
GGAATAAATTGCTGATTAAATCAACTGTATGTTTTTAAGACTGAATCAATCAAAGTCTTATTGCGTAACATTTGAAAGCTAACTATTGTTATACTGTTTGCATAACGTTTTTGAAGGGCAACATAACAATGATCAACGACGATCAAAACACAACGACTTCTCTTGACCTTGCTCAAATCCGTGAGGATATTGACTCTGTAGATCAACAGATTCAACAGCTTATTAATCGACGAGCAAAATTGGCTGAAGCTGTCGCAAAGGCAAAATTTGCTGCTGAAGAGAATCCTTTGTTTTACCGTCCTGAACGTGAAGCACAAGTTTTACGCAATGTTATGCAGCGTAATGAAGGGCCATTGTCTGATTTGACCATGGCGCGTTTATTCCGTGAAATCATGTCTGCGTGTCTGGCATTGGAAGCTCCACAAAGTATTGCTTTCTTAGGTCCAGTCGGTACTTATACCCATTCAGCAGTACTGAAACATTTTGGTCAGGATGCGATTGTCCGTCCGCTTCCTACCATTGATGAAGTGTTCCGTGAAGTCGAAGCCGGCAGTGCGCATTATGGTTTGGTGCCTGTGGAAAACTCATCTGAAGGTGTGGTGAACCATACTTTAGACTGTTTCAAATCTTCGCACTTAAACGTGATCGGTGAAGTGGAGCTGCGCATTCATCACCAGTTCCTGGTGTCATCCAATACCCGTAAAGACAGCATTAAACAGATTTATGCCCATCAGCAAACCTTGGCGCAATGCCGAAAATGGTTAGATGCTCATTATCCAGGCGTGGAACGTGTTGCCTTAAGTTCTAATGCCGAAGCTGCACGCCGTATTCGCAATGAATGGCATTCCGCAGCGATTGCGTCAGAAGTGGCTGCCAATATTTATGATCTGGAAATCCTGCACAGCAATATTGAAGATAATCCGGAAAATACTACCCGTTTCTTGGTGATTGGCCGTGAAAAAGTGCCGCCAAGTGGCAATGATAAAACTTCATTGCTGATTTCCGCACATGACCGTGCCGGTGCTTTACTGGAAATTTTGGCTCCATTTGCCAAACATAACATCAGTCTAACCAGTATTGAAACTCGTCCTGCATTGCCTGAAAAATGGGCCTATGTTTTCTTCATTGACTTAGAAGGTCATGTTGATCAGGACAATGTCAAAGCGGCAATTGAAGAAATTCGTCCTTTGGTGAAAGAAGTTCGTGTATTGGGTTCATATCCGATCGCAGTTTTATAAATCACTCTGGTGATCGGCTTGATTTTTTAATTTTAGGCTGATCCCTTTTATCACTTGAAATAGCGGAAGAGTAACATGTCGTTTGTCCCTGCCAATGAAGGCATCTCAAAGTTAAAGCCTTATCAACCAGGTAAACCTATTAGTGAACTTGAGCGTGAGTTAGGGATTACTGATATTGTCAAATTAGCCTCAAATGAAAATCCTTTAGGTTGTTCTGAAAAAGTCAAACAGGCTGTGGCGGCTGAATTGGCAGAAATTGGTCGCTATCCAGATGGTGGCGGTTTTATCTTAAAAGACCAGATTCAGGCACAATTTGATGTAACTGCTGACCGTATTACTTTGGGTAATGGGTCAAATGACTTGCTGGAAATGTTTGCCCGTGCATTCGTTTCAGAGAAAGACTCGGTGATTTATAGCCAGCATGCTTTTGCCGTATATGCTTTGGTGACTCAAGCGATTAATGCAGAAGCCATTGAAGTACCGGCCAAAGGTTTTGCTCACGATCTGGATGCCATGGCAGCAGCAATTAAAGACAATACCAAATTAGTGTTTATTGCCAATCCAAATAACCCGACGGGAACCTGGTTTGAAGAAGCTGAATTTGAAGCCTTCATGCAAAAAGTACCGGCAAATGTCATTGTCGTTCTGGACGAAGCTTATGTGGAATATTTCCCGGAAAACTTCAACAGCCTGAAATTCCTGGAGCAATATCCAAATATTATTGTCAGCCGTACTTTGTCTAAATGTTATGGTCTGGCTGCACTGCGTGTTGGTTTTGCCTTGGCATCGGCAGAAGTGACAGATTACCTGAACCGTATTCGTCAGCCGTTTAACGTCAATCATCTTGCTATGGTCGCTGCGGTTGCAGCACTCAAGGATGAAGACTTTATCGAGCAATCGCGTGTGGTGAACAAGGCGGGTATGGCTCAACTGGAAGCTGGTTTTAAAGCGCTGGGTTTAAACTATGTGCCTTCACGTGCCAACTTTATTTTGGTCGATGTACAGGCTGATCCTGCTCAGACCTTCAATGCCTTGTTAAAAGAAGGCGTGATTGTACGTCCTGTGGGTATTGCAAATCATCTGCGTGTATCGATTGGTACAGAAGCGGAAAATGCTAAATTCCTGACAGCACTGGCGAAAGTACTTGATTTAGCGCCTGATGCGGTAGAGGAAAAAGCTTAAGCCATGTCTCAGCCACTGTTTGAAAAAGTTGCCTTTATTGGACTTGGACTGATTGGCTCAAGTCTGGCTCGTGTCATCATTGCGGAAAAACTGGCAAAGCAAATTGTTGCATCCACACGTTCACAGAAAACGCTGGATGATGCAAAAGCGCTTGGACTGATTCAAGAGGGCTATAGCAATCCCGTAGAAGCGGTGCAAGGTGCAGATCTGGTGGTTTTGGCTTTACCTGTGCGGGCAACGCAAAAGGTGTTAGAAACCATCAAGCCTTATCTGTCAGAGAACACCATCATTACCGATGTGGGCAGTACCAAAGGCAATGTGGTGGATGCAGCCAAAGCCGTATATGGTGAAAACCTGCCGGCAGGTTTTGTTCCGGGTCATCCGATTGCGGGTGCGGAACATACTGGCGTGCATGCAGGTAAAGTCGATTTGTTTGCCAATCACAAAGTCATTTTGACGCCCTTACCAAGCAGTGCTGACTGGGCTGTGGATAAACTGGTTCAACTGTGGCAAGCTGCCAAGGCAGAAGTGATTTGCATGGATGTGGACAAGCACGATGAAGTGCTGGCCCATACCAGTCATCTTCCGCATTTGATGGCTTTTAACTTGGTTGAGCAACTGGCCAACCGGGAAGATAATCTGGATATTTTCCGTTATGCCGCTGGGGGCTTTCGTGATTTTTCCCGAATCGCAGCCAGTGATCCACAGATGTGGCATGACATCTTTTTTGCCAATAAAAAAGCCATTTTAAATGCAGTAGATGGTTTTGAGCAGCAACTGACTCAAATCCGCAAACTCATTGAAAATGAAGATTCCAACGCATTGATCGGATTGCTTGAACATGCTCAAGCGGCTCGTCAGCATTTTAATCATATGCTCGCTAAAAAACCTTTGATGGAGAACGATAAAGTGACACAACAATTTACCATTTTGCCAGGTGATAAGACATTTAAAGGTAAATTTACCGTGCCAGGTGACAAATCTGTGTCACATCGCTCCATCATGTTTGGTGCGATTGCTGAAGGAACCACGCATGTTACTGGTTTTCTGGAAGGTGAAGATGCATTAGCGACACTTCAAGCATTCCGTGATATGGGTGTAAGTATTGAAGGGCCTAAAAATGGTGAGGTAACTATTCATGGCGTAGGTATGCATGGCTTAAAAGCACCTGCAAGTGCCTTGTATATGGGTAACTCGGGTACTTCCATGCGTCTGCTTTCAGGCATGTTGTCTGCACAGCAGTTTGATTCAGTCATGACCGGTGATGCCTCATTGTCTAAACGTCCAATGGAACGTATTGCCAAACCTTTACGTGAAATGGGAGCACAGATTCAGACTACAGGTGAGCGCGGTACGCCACCTGTTTCCATTACCGGCAATCAAAAGCTCAAAGGTATTCATTATGACTTACCTATGGCATCGGCTCAGGTAAAATCAGGTATTTTATTGGCAGGCCTTTGGGCTGAAGGTGAAACGGTGGTGACTGAACCTGAACCGACCCGTGACCACTCCGAACGTATGCTGCGTGCTTTTGGTTATGAAGTGAAAACCGAAGGCAACCGCATTTCACTGCAAGGTGGCGGTAAGTTGGTGGGTACTGACATTCAGGTACCATCCGATATTTCATCTGCAGCATTCTTTATGGTGGGTGCTGCCATTACCGAAGGTTCAGATGTAACTCTGGAAGCAGTGGGGATTAACCCGACGCGTACTGGCGTGATTGAAATCCTGAAACAGATGGGTGCAGATTTAACCGTTGAAAACGAACGCATTGCAGGTGGTGAACCGATTGCAGACATTTGTATTCGCGGTACACGTACCTTACAAGGTATTCATATGCCGGAAGATCAGGTCCCATTAGCCATTGATGAATTCCCGGCTTTATTTATTGCTGCAGCTTGTGCTGAAGGTCAAACCATTTTGACTGGAGCTGCAGAGCTTCGTGTAAAAGAATCAGACCGTATTCAAGTGATGGCAGATGGCTTGAAAACTATGGGCATTGACTGTACGCCAACCGATGATGGCATCATTATTGAAGGTAAGGGTAAATCTGGGGATTGGTCTGCAATTTTCACAGGTGGTGAAATTGAATCGCATCATGACCACCGTATTGCCATGAGTTTTTCCATGGCGGGCTTGCGTACTTGCGGCGAAATTAAAATTATTGGCACCGAAACTGTAGCAACCAGTTTCCCAACTTTCACCGAGTTGGCCAATCAAGCTGGTTTAGCCATTCAAGTCAGTGAATAATTAGTCTAATTTTGTGTATTTGTTAAACAACAGCCAAGCTTTTGCTTGGCTGTTTTGCTTTTATTGCTTATGCTAAAACCATACAACAATAATGTCTTTGGATACACAGATGAGAAAATTACAATTTACTGCAAACTGTGAAAAGCATAATCATGTGTCACAGCAATCGAATGACTGTCATGTGACTCAGGAATATGTTGCGGATCTTTTGTCTAAAGAACTGGGTCAATATGGTTTTCAGACCTTGTCGCAAAGTGGTGATCAGGTTGCTGTAAGTGTAGACAATCAATCCTTGCCTTTATCTGTCACTTGTCAGAGTCATGATGCAGAAGGGCATTTAGTTTGTGAGATCACCTCGTACCCAGATGAAGATCAGGATTGGCTAGAACGAATTACTGAACAAAGCTTATTAAACCAATTGGCTCAAGCAGTAGAAAATACCTTAAAAGAAGATGAATCTTTTAGTGGGTTTGAGTGGAAAAGCTAAATATTTTTAATGAATAAATGAATGAAAAAGGAGGCAATCAGCCTCCTTTTTCATTTTTATAACGTTTGAGCGTAGCAGCTAAAAAGTATCCTCCAGAGAGGGTATTTTGACTTAAGGGTTGATGAGGAAACGAGAAATAGCCACACGCAATTGCTTTAAATAGCCCGTAAAGAAGTGATTGGCACCTGGTAAAACAGTAATTAAATGGCGTTGTGGTTTAGCCCATTGGATGAGATCAGATAACAGGGTTACATCATCTGCTTCACCATGAATAAATAAAATATCACCCTTAATATGTGGGGTTACATAGTGGCGAACACCTGCAACTGTTGTGGTCGGTAAACCACATAAAATGGTCTGTACAGGTTGTTGTTCAACAGGAAGCAAAGCATAGCATTTGGTCATTACATTCGCGCCAAAACTAAAGCCAGCTGCATAAAATGGCAGGTTTGAGTGTTTGCTATGTGCGTATTGAATCACGTTCAAAGTATCTTTGGTTTCACCATTGCCTTCGTCATGTACTCCAGCACTTTGACCAGAACCGCGAAAACTTGGACGATAGACGACATAACCGCGCTCAAGAAACATCTGAGCAAGCAGCGCTGGCACTTTATGCTGTGGAGTACCGCCTTGTAAGGGGTGGGGGTGACATACAACCGCGAATCCTTTCACTTCCCCTTGAGGATAATCAACAAAAATTTCCAGTTGACCTGCAGGGCCTTGCATGAAAATTTGCTCGGACATGTAACTACCGATAAATAACAGGGAGAATAGGATATTTTAGCGATAATGTTCATTTAAAACACGAATTGGAAATAAAATAACGCTACTGTTATAGTTTGTTTACTTATTCTTTAATCCGGTTGTCCATGCTCGCCTTAATTTCACCTGCCAAGACTTTAGACTATGAATCTGCACTTCCAACAGATATCTATACCTTGCCAAGATTGCTGGAACATTCACAAGAACTTATCGATGTGAGTCGTCATCTTTCTGCTACAGATATTGCCAATTTAATGAGTGTAAGTGAAAAAATTGCCAAGTTAAATGTCGAGCGTTTTAATGATTGGCAACCGGAACTGAATTTTTCTAATGCACGGCAGGCATTGTTTGCCTTTAAGGGCGATGTATATACAGGTTTAGATGCCTATGCTCTTGGTGAGCAAGATATTGCGTATGCACAGCAGCATTTGCGTATGTTGTCTGGACTTTATGGTTTGCTACGTCCTTTGGACTTGATGATGCCGTATCGTCTGGAAATGGGCACCAAACTCAAAAATTTACGTGGTCATAATCTATATGAATTTTGGGGTGAACATATTACCCATTTAATCAATGCTGATTTAGAGCAGGCGAATTCGGAGCTATTGGTGAATATTGCTTCGGATGAATATTACAAGTCGGTAAAACCAAGCAAAATTAAGGCGCAAATTATTAAGCCAGTGTTTCTGGACCAGAAAAATGGCAAATATAAAGTGATCAGTTTTTATGCCAAAAAAGCACGTGGTTTGATGGCACGTTTTATCATTGAAAACCAACCAGAACGTACTGAGGATTTAAAATCATTTAATATGAATGGTTACTATTTTGATGCGGATAGTTCGCTAAAAGGTGAACTGGTCTTTAAACGTGATGAACAGCAAGCCGCCTAAATGATTCAATAAGTAAAAAAAATCCCGATGAATTTTCGGGATTTTTTATAAAAAATAAATATAATTTTGGATATTTTTTGCAATATGTTTTGTGTATTCTTTTGTTTAGTATTAGATAAAGTTTTTTGAATAATAAAATTTTGTTATGAAAAAATTATTGATTCCTATCTTTATTTTTGCAGTATTTATGCTGGGGTGTGTGGTTTATCACGACAATCAAATGAAAAAAAGACAGGAAGTAGATCAATTGATTCAGGATGCTCATCAGTCATTGAAGATAGTGAATAGCAATCCGAATAATGCTGCTTTAGGCTCGGTTGAAATTGTAGATATAGATTCTTCAGAGCTTTCGCAGGTAAAATACAAGCAGTTCTAGCGATTGAATTTTTACTGTATGTTTGATAAATATTAACAAATTATTGAAATTTAATTAAAAATAAATTTTAGAAACAATAAAAAAGCATTGTGTTATAATTTGCCAAGATTTTAATTGAATCATTATATTTATATTGTAAGTGTTTGATTCTTTTTATCTAACTAGGCTGCATAAAAGTTATGCGGCTTTTTTGTTTACAGTTTCTGTCATTTGGCTATTTAATCGCCAGTGAAAACTTGTGCAAAATACTTGTTTTTGAATGGAAATATTGGCATATCCATTGCTTGGACATCTATAAACTTAATGATGATTTGAGAAACGGATCATTAATTTTATAGCGTGCTCACGGCATAAAGTTTACTTACAGGGGTAAAGTCATGACGACTCCTAATCCATCTTCAGAGAATATGCTGGAACGCTTATTTAAGCTTAGCGAAAACAAAACCAGTTTTCGTACAGAGGTTCTTGCAGGTGTAACCACTTTCTTAACCATGTGTTACATCATTATTGTCAATCCAATGATTTTATCCGAAACCGGTATGGATCATGGGGCTGTCTTTGTTGCAACCTGTCTTGCAGCCGCAATTGGCTGTTTGGTGATGGGACTTGTTGCGAATTATCCGATTGCACTTGCACCGGGTATGGGCCTGAATGCTTACTTTACCTATTCCGTTTGTATGGGCATGGGTATACCTTGGCAAACGGCACTGGCTGCCGTGTTTGTCTCGGGGCTGGTGTTTATTGCAATCAGCATGTTCAAAATCCGTGAAGCGATTGTTAATGCCATTCCTATGTCGCTGAAATTTGCGATTGGCGGGGGCATTGGCTTGTTCCTTGCTCTGATTGCATTAAAGAATTCAGGCATTATTGTCGACAATCCGGCCACCCTTGTAGGCTTGGGTGACTTGAAACAACCGACAGTATTGCTGACCTTGCTGGGCTTTCTGATGATTGTGGTGATGCATCATTTTAAAGTCCGTGGTGCCATTATTATCAGTATTCTGGTCATTACCGCTATTGCTACAGCAATGGGCTTGAACGAGTTTAAGGGTGTGGTGGGTGCCATTCCATCGATTGCTCCAACCTTCCTGCAAATGGACTTCCAGGGCTTATTCACTCCTAGCTTGGTGGGTGTTATCTTTGTGTTCTTCTTGGTCGATTTGTTTGACTCAACAGGTACCTTGGTGGGTGTTTCGCATCGTGCCGGCCTGTTAAAAGATGGAAAATTACCACGGTTGAAAAAAGCACTTTTTGCGGATTCAACTGCAATTGTTGCAGGTGCAGCTTTGGGTACATCTTCAACAACGCCTTATATTGAATCGTCTGCTGGTGTTGCTGCAGGTGGCCGTACCGGTTTGACCGCTGTAGTCGTTGCTGTGTTATTTGTGCTGTGTTTATTTCTGGCACCTTTAGCGCAATCGGTTCCAGGTTTTGCTACAGCGCCAGCATTGTTGTTCGTTGGTGTGTTAATGATTCAAGGTATCGTCAACATTGAATGGGATGATATTACTGAAGCCGTTCCTGCTTTTTTAACCATCGTCTGCATGCCATTTACCTATTCAATTGCCGATGGTATTGCGATGGGCTTTATCAGCTACGCATTAATCAAGCTTTTAACAGGTAAAGCGAAAACTGTACCTTACATGGTTTGGATTGTTGCTGCACTTTGGGCATTGAAATTTGCTGTATTTGGCGGCTAATTCACCCCATCCAGAATAGGGTGTAAACTTAGTTTGCACCCTTTTTTATTTTTAGAGAAAGGTTTTATAAGGATAAGATATGAATCAAATCGAGCTTATTCAAGCGATGCCAAAGGCAGAGTTACACGTACATATTGAAGGTACTTTTGAGCCTGAGCTTATGTTCGAGATTGCTCAACGCAATCATATTGATATTCCGTATAAATCTGTTGAGGAAGTCAAACAGGCGTATAACTTCCACAATTTACAGTCTTTCCTCGACATCTATTATGCCGGTGCCAATGTACTGATTCATGAACAGGATTTTTATGATCTGGCTTGGGCATACTTTGAAAAATGTGCTGCCGATAACGTGGTGCATAGCGAAATGTTCTTCGATCCACAAACCCATACCGATCGCGGTATTGCTTTTGCAACGGTGATTAATGGTTTGCAGCGTGCCTGTGATGATGCACAAAGTAAATTGGGTATTAGCTCGCATTTGATTATGTGCTTCTTGCGTCATTTAAGCGAAGAAGCTGCATTTGAAACTTTAGAGCAAGCACTACCCTATAAAGATCAAATTATTGGGGTAGGGTTGGATTCAAGTGAAGTCGGCCATCCACCGGCTAAATTTGAACGCGTGTTTGCCAAAGCGCGTGAAGCAGGTTTCTTGGTGGTTGCGCATGCCGGTGAAGAAGGACCTGCTGAATATGTATGGCAAGCTTTGGATCTGCTGCATGTGAACCGCGTGGACCATGGGGTACGCTCTGAAGAAGACCCAAAACTGATGCAACGTTTAATTGCCGAAAAAATGCCGTTAACCGTTTGTCCTTTAAGTAATTTAAAGCTTTGTGTGGTAGAGGATATGGCACAGCACAATATCCGTCGTCTATTGCAACAAGGCGTACATGTTACGGTCAATTCAGATGATCCTTCATATTTTGGTGGATACATGAATGATAATTTCATTGCGATTACCCAAGCGCTGGATTTAACCAATGCGGAGCTTAAGCAGTTGGCTAAAAACTCGTTTGAAGCCTCCTTTATTTCTGATGCGGAAAAACAAAAATGGGCTCAAGAAATTGATGCCTTGGTGTAATTGAGTCTCCTCAAGTTTGATCTTGATTCAGCCGGTTCATTTATGGGTCGGTTGAATGCTAAGGTGTTAAAAATTAGGTTCTAATGTGAAAAAGAGTTTTTGCTGGATATTTGCTATCTGTTTATTGATTGGTTCGGTATCGGTTTTTGCAACGAATAAAAATCAGTCATTAACTCAGAAAATGTTGAAACCTGTAATTGAGCAAGGTTGCAAAAGTGAATTAAATGATTCAAAAATCTGGCAATCAGCAGCTTTATTTATGAGTACAGAACGGCAAAATTCGGCACAAAAACAAATCTGTGGTTGCGTGGGCGAACATGCCTTGCAGGATATTTCAGCCAAAGAATTGGCTATGGCATCCATGAGTGAGTCGGCAAAAAATAGCCTGATTAAACAGGCGGTGATGAATAGTGTGAAAGGCTGTGCTCAAGACGCTTTGAAATAATGGATCGCTCTCAATTTAACTATAAAAAAACCGCATTGGTGTGTCACGAATGCGGTTTTTTTATTGGGCATGAGCAGATTATTTTGCTTGGCGGGTCATGCTGCGCAAGACATTATCTTTATCAATAAAATGATGTTTTAATGCTGCTGCAATATGACCGATGACAAGTAAACCTGCGAACCAGGACAAATAAATGTGTACAGGTTTAACAATGGCTAACAGGTCAGGGTCTTCTTGTACCAAGCGTGGAATTTCAAATAAATATAAAACTGGTGCCGGATGTCCCGCACTCCAGCTAAACAAACAGCCGGTAATCGGTAGTGCCAGTAGCATTATGTATAGGGCTAAATGACCCAGATGTGCCAAGACTTTCATAAAAGGTGACATGCTGTCGGGCAGTACCGGAACAGGGTGGGTATAGCGCCAAAAAATACGAATCAGGACCAGAAAGATAATGGTGGTGGCGATGTTCTTATGTAAGCTAATGACCTGACCTTTAAAGCTGCCATCGACCTCATAACTTAAAAAATTTCCGCTATAAAAACCAATGCCCCATGCGGCAATAAAAATAGCAGCCATGAGCCAATGCAGCATTTGCGCTGTACGCGTATAGTATTGTGATGTGTTGTTCATGTTATTTATACCAATATACCCACATGTCATTTTAAAAGTCTGCGTATGCTAATCAAATAACACATTATTAAAAATGATGAATATAGAACGAAGCGTATATTTCTTGCAACACTGGGGAATTGCGTGTTTTTCAATCAAGCAAGATGAGTGGGGAAAATTCAGTTGAAATATACATTTCTTCCTTGGTTAAGTTTCGGCAAAATATGTGCAACAAATTTTATACCCAGGGATTAAGCTGTGAAAAAATTAATTACAGTACTTGCACCTCTCGCTTTGGTTTTAACTGCTTGTGTAGCAACGGATACAACTACAGGCACAACATCTACTACGCAATCAGCAACTCAGCAGCTCGGTACTGCTGCAATTAAAATTGCAATTAATGCGAAATGTACTACTGAGTTGAATACTATTCCTGCTTGGCAGAATGCAACGAAATTAATGACTGCAACTCAAAAGCAAAATATTCAGACTGAAATTTGTGGTTGTGTTAGTGACAAAGCACCACAAAGTGTAACAGCAGTCGATTTGGCTACAGCTGCAATTGATCCGGCAGCGCGCAATACCATTGTTTCAAATGCAGTGACTAAAACTATTAATGCTTGTGTTGCTGAAGCTGTGAAATAATACAGATTAAATTCGTGTTAAAATTAAAAGAGGCTGATGTTATTCAGCCTCTTTTTTTTTGTAGGTAAAGCGTTGATGAAAATTGCGGGTGTAGATGAAGCAGGGCGTGGTCCCTTGGTTGGTTCGGTGGTTGCGGCTGCGGTTATTTTAGATCCCAATAATCCGATTGAAGGTTTAAATGACTCTAAAAAACTTAGCGAAAAAAAGCGTGAAAAATTATTTATAGAAATACAAGAGAAAGCCTTGGCCTGGGCTATTGCTGAAGCCAGTCATGAAGAAATAGATGAGATCAATATTCTACAGGCATCTTTATTGGCTATGCGTCGTGCTGTAGAAGCTTTGCAGCTTCAGCCAGAGCATGTACTGGTTGATGGTAATAAAGTCCCACAAGGCTTAGCGATGAGCTGTGATGCGGTGGTGGGTGGGGATGCCCTGCATGCAGAAATTTCTGCAGCCAGTATTCTGGCAAAAGTAACCCGTGACCGTGAAATGGTGGTGCTGGATCAGCAATATCCGCACTTTGGTTTTGCCAAACACAAGGGTTATCCAACCAAAGCCCATTTTGAAGCCATTGCTGAACATGGTGTGATTGATCAGCATCGCCGTAGTTATGCACCGGTTAAAAAGGCTTTGGCCTTGCTGGAATAGAAATAACCCGTAGATAAATTTAAAGCGGCTATATAGCCGCTTTATTAGAACAATCTTTAATGTTTAACGATTAAAGTCATTCTGGGTATTCTGTGGGAAATTATCTTCTTCAAAAGAAGGCTGATAATCCTGATCAAGGTGTTGCAGGTGTTCGTGCATAGCGCGCTCATGTTGAATTCGTTGATAAATTTCTTCACGATGAACAGATACTTCTTTTGGAGCATTTACGCCAATACGAACCTGATTACCTTTTACGCCAAGCACAGTTACACTGACTTGATCCCCAATCATTAATGTTTCACCGACACGTCGGGTTAGAATCAGCATGTTTATCTCCTTGCAAAACGCTAAACGTGCAATTGATTTTAAATTTTAAAAAACACAACCTTATACAAACAAAATATTAACAGAATGAATCCCTCAAAAGTTTAACAGGATACATTTCATTAATATTTTAAAATCCTCGGTTTCAAATATAACAGAGCCACTATAAAAAAAACTATAGTGGCTCTGTTCTTTTTGTCGTATTTCGCAAATTTTGTTCAACAATGATCAGAAATTTGCTACTACAAATTAAGCACGCGCGCTTGATTCGCCAGATTCACGGTCTAAACCGAAAGCCGTGTGAAGAGTGCGCACAGCAAGTTCTAAATAATTTTCTTCAATGATCACAGAAATTTTGATTTCTGAAGTTGAAATCATCAAGATGTTAATGCCTTCTTCAGCTAGAGCAGTAAACATTTTGCTTGCCACGCCAGCATGTGAGCGCATACCTACACCCACGATAGATACTTTAACGATGTCTGAACGAGTCGCAACTTCACGTGCACCAATTTCTTTCGCAGTTTGCTCCAGAATTGTTTTTGCTTTAGTGAACTCACCACGGTTGACCGTGAAAGTGAAGTCAGTGGTACCATCTTCTTCCACATTCTGGATGATCATGTCGACTTCGATATTCGCTGCACCGATTGGCGCCAGGATTTTGGATGCAATGCCGGGTAGGTCAGGCACACCCAAGATAGTCAATTTTGCTTCGTCACGGTTAAACGCGATACCAGAGATAATTGGCTGTTCCATGTTGTCTTCCAATTCAGTAGTAATAAGAGTTCCGACGTTGTTTTTGAAGTCTTCGTCAAATGCGCCATCATCGTCGTTATCGAAGCTTGATAGTACGCGTAAAGGCACCTGATATTTACCGGCAAATTCAACTGAACGGATTTGCAGGACTTTCGAACCAAGTGATGCCATTTCCAGCATTTCTTCAAAAGAAATGCGATCCACTTTTTTCGCTTTTGGTGCAACACGTGGGTCGGTGGTATAAACCCCATCCACGTCTGTATAAATTTGGCATTCATCTGCTTTGAGCGCAGCTGCAAGTGCCACACCAGAAGTATCTGAACCGCCACGACCTAAAGTCGTTGTGTTGCCAAATTCGTCAAAACCTTGGAAACCGGCAACAACAAGTACACGGCCAGCATCTAGGTTTTCAGTTAATACGTCAGTATCAATCGATTCAATGCGGGCTTTGTTAAATGCGCTGTCGGTTTTAATGCCAACCTGGCGACCAGTGAGTGATTTTGCTTCTACTCCAATAGAGTTAAGCGCCATCGCTAACATAGAAATCGTAACCTGTTCACCTGTAGACACCATCTGGTCTAATTCGCGTGGATCAGGGGTTTCGGTAATGGCCTTCGCTAAAGCAAGCAGGCGATTGGTTTCGCCACTCATTGCTGATACAACAACCACTACCTTGTGGCCGTGGTCATGCCAGCGCTTTACACGACGAGCAACATTTAAAATGCGCTCGGGAGTACCCATTGAGGTACCGCCATATTTTTGAACGATTAATGCCATAGTTGTTCCATAAAAGCCATGATCCTGAATTACCTTTTCAGGATCAGTTACACAAAAAGTGAAGTTTTATTTTGCTTCAAGCCAAGCAGTCAAATCTGCCATCACTGTTGCAAACTTCTCGTTAAGTGGCGCGCCACCTTGTGCCAAGTCAGGTTTACCACCACCTTTACCACCCAGCTCGGTAGCCAAGTGTTTGATGATGTCACCTGCTTTAATATTTGCAGTAAAGTCTTTTGCTACAGAAGCAAGAAGGCTAACTTTGTCGCCCTCTACAGCTGCAAGAACAATCACTGCGTTGTCTAATTTAGACTTCACACCGTCATGCAGGTTACGAAGCGATTTTGCATCCATACCTTGAACAGTGGTAATAAGTGTTGAACGACCAGCAACAGTTTGAACTTGGCTTAAAAGTTCAGCTGCCTGGAAGTTCGCCAATTTTTGGTTCAACTGATCAATCTGTTTTTGCAATTGATGTGCAGTTTCAACAGTTGCTTCAACTTTTTCAATAGTTTGATCTTTTTGTGCTTTTAACACGCTGTTGATGTGCTGAATATCGCTATCTGCTTTTTGTACGACTTCAACCGCGTTAGTGCCGGTTACCGCTTCAATACGACGTACACCTGCTGCAACACCACCTTCAGAAGTGATTTTAAACAGACCGATATCACCGGTGCGTTTAACGTGAATACCGCCACAGAGTTCGATCGAGAAGTTTTTCTCATCCTTGATTGAACCCATAGAAAGTACACGAACTTCGTCACCGTATTTTTCACCGAACAACATCATCGCGCCTTTTTCTTTGGCAGCTTCAATGTCTAAAAGTTCAGTAGAAACAGCAGTATTGGCAATCACTTCACGGTTTACAATACGTTCAACTTGTTGCAGCTGTTCGAAAGTCACCGGTTGGTCATTGGCAAAGTCAAAACGTAAGATGTCAGAGGTAACTAATGAGCCTTTTTGTTGTACATGTGCACCGAGCACTTGGCGAAGGGCAGCATGCAACAAGTGAGTTGCAGAGTGGTTGCGTGCTGTTGCTTCACGAATGTCTGCTTTTACAATAGCTTCCACAGATTGAGTGGCTTTTAAGCTACCCATGGTCACGATACCTTGGTGAACAAAAGCGCCACCAGACTTCTTGGTATCCTGAATTTCGAAGATACCGGTATCGTTTTTGAAGATCCCTGTATCACCGATTTGACCACCGCTTTCTGCATAGAAAGGCGTTTGGTTCAATACGATCAGTGCTTCGTCGCCTTCATGAACTTCTTCAACCTGTTCGCCATCTTTGTAGATTGCAACAATCTGGCCTTGAGCTTGAGTGGCTTCATAACCTTCAAACTGGGTTTCACCTTCAACTTTTACAATGCTGTTGTAGTCGATGGCAAATTTACCTGCATCACGTGCCCGTTGACGTTGTGCAGCCATTTCAACTTCAAAACCAGCTTCATCAATGGTTAATTCACGTTCACGTGCGATGTCAGCAGTCAAGTCAGTTGGGAAGCCGTAAGTGTCGTACAGTTTGAATACTGTTGCGCCAGGAATCACTGAACCTTTCAGATTTGTTAATTCGCCTTCAAGCAATTTCAAACCTTGCTCTAAAGTTTTAGCAAATTGTTCTTCTTCTTTAAGAAGCTGTGCTTCGATGCGTGCCTGGTTAACTGCAAGTTCAGGATATGCAGCACCCATGACATCAATCAAAGGTTGCAACATTTTGTAGAAGAATGAACCAGTCGCACCCAGTTTGTTACCGTGACGAACTGCACGGCGGATGATACGACGTAATACATAACCACGGCCTTCGTTAGAAGGGTTCACGCCATCTGCAATCAGGAAGCAGCATGAACGTGCATGGTCGGCAACTACTTTAAGTGAAGCAGGGTATTCAACTGGTTTGTTTGCAGCTTTTGCAGCAGCTTCAATTTCAGTGGTATCTAGACCAATGATTTCAGCAGCAGCTTTTAATAAATGTTGGAACAGGTCGATTTCGTAGTTTGAGTTTACGTGTTGTAAAACTGCAGAAATACGTTCCAGGCCCATACCTGTATCTACAGATGGTGCTGGAAGGGGGTGAAGCACGCCATCAGCAGTACGGTTGAACTGCATGAATACGTTGTTCCAGATTTCAATGAAACGGTCGCCATCTTCTTCAGGAGTACCCGGTAAGCCACCCCAAATGTGGTCGCCATGGTCAAAGAAGATTTCAGAACATGGACCACAAGGACCCGTATCACCCATTGCCCAGAAATTGTCTGATGCGTATTGACCGCCTTTGTTATCGCCAATGCGGATAATGCGGCTGGCATCTAGACCAATTTCTTTATTCCAGATGTCAAATGCTTCATCATCTGTGTGATAAACAGTTGCGTATAATTTATCTTTAGGAAGCGCTAACCATTTGTCGCCAGTTAAGAAATCCCAGGCAAATTTGATGGCATCACGCTTGAAGTAGTCACCAAAAGAGAAGTTACCTAACATTTCAAAAAAGGTATGGTGACGTGCAGTATAACCGACGTTGTCTAAGTCGTTGTGTTTACCACCGGCACGTACACATTTTTGTGAAGATGTTGCGCGAACATAATCACGTTTTTCAAGACCGAGGAAGCAGTCTTTGAACTGGTTCATACCAGCGTTAGTGAACAATAATGTTGGGTCGTTGGCAGGAACCAGAGAACTCGACGCGACACGTGTATGCCCTTGCGATTCAAAATAGCTTAAAAAAGCTTCGCGAATTTCAGCTGATGTCATAAAACGAGTACTCACAACCAAGTCACTCCATAAATCTTGTATTTGGCTAATAGCATGTCAAGCAAGTCTTACTTTTATAAAGCTGGCTTGAGATACTGGCTTAAAATTTTAAAACGCTAAAGTATAACGGAAAAAGCCGCATGCACCAATCACTTTCAGGCGAATTAATCACAATTCTATTTAAGCTGTATTTAGGTTTCTTGCATTCAATTTATAAGCTAAATGCAGGTATAGGCATAAGATATAAAATAAATGAAAAGTGAAGTAAATATTTTGAAGTAGCTTGGTCTTAATAAAATTTGAGGCAAAATAAGCAGGCTGAAACCCTTATTGCTTAGATATTTCATAAATACACCAGCAGAAATGGTATCGGTATCTGGTTAAAATCCATTAACATAGAGCGGTGTTTACATCTACCCAAGAGTTAAGGATATCTAATGCAACGAGTAGCCATTAATGGTTTCGGGCGAATTGGTCGCAATGTATTACGGGCTTGGTTTGAAAATCCTAAAGATTTTCATTTTGATATCGTGGCCATTAACGATATTGCAGATGTAGAGACGCTGGTTCACTTATTCAAATACGACAGCACGCATGGCCGCTTTAAGGGCAAGGTCGAAGTGCTTTTGCAAGATGAGCAGATTTTTTTGCATATTTCCGCAGGTCTGGCGCAATTAAAAGTACAGGTTTTTAGCCAGCAACAGCCTGAAAGCCTGCCTTGGAATGATTTGAATATTGACGTGGTGCTGGAGTGTACCGGTTTATTCCGTTCGCGTGCAGCAGCAACACGGCATATTAGCGCAGGGGCAAAACGGGTCATTATTGGCGCTGCACCATTTGATAGTGTGGATGCGGCCATTGTGTATGGGGTAAACCATCACGAAGTCAAAGCCACAGACCGGATTATTTCCAGTGTATCCTGCACCACGCAAGCCCTGGTTCCTCTAGTTAAAATTATTGATGATGCTTTTGGAATTGATACGGCACTGATGACAGAAATTCATGCGGTTACGGCAGATCAGTCGGTGCTGGATCATGCGCACCGCGATTTACGCCGTGCCCGTGCTTCAGGTCACAATATTATCCCTACTACATCTTCGGCACTGGCTGCGTTAAAACGAGTGATGCCGAAAATGGAAGAGCGGATAGATGGATATTCCATACGGGTACCGACTATCAATGTGGCAGCTATCGACCTTACTTTTGTTGCACAGTCGCATATTACCGCCCACAAAATTAATGAGATTTTAATCAAGTCGGCACGTCAGGAATATGCGGAAATTATGGATGTCACTGATGAACCGGTGGTTTCATCCGATTTTAATCATTCGCCTTATTCGTTGATTGTGGATTTGAGCCAAACCATGGTGGTTGGACATCAGGCCAAAGTTTTTGCCTGGTATGACAACGAATGGGGGTATGCGAATCGCTTGCTGGATTTATGTGAGTCATTTACCCGATAAATGATCCATGCCTTTATTTAAAGATGATTGTGAGTGAGATGAGTTTTTTCATCTTGCTGCTTTGGAAATTGATCGAATTGCATAGCGTGCGGTTGTAAATAGCGAGACCTGTAACTCAATTATTATCAATTTGTTCGAATGGTTGATTTATTGTTGAGTAAAGATCTTGCCTTGAGTAGGATGAATAGACTGCTATGAAGTTCCATGTGTTAGAAATAACAGTGGATTAGCGGCTCAACGTCGACTCATAATAATGCTTATAATAAATACAATCCCAGCACGGTTAATTTTATATTCTATTTGAAAATTATAAGCTTTTTAAAACTTAATTTTATCGATTCACGGTAAAGATACGCCATGAATCAATAACACGGGTAGCGCATCTATGTTGATATTTATATGGGGATTTATTTTCCTTTTAGCCATAGCAGTGATTTTTTTGATTTGGGCACAATTTACCAATCAAGGTGCTGCCCTCAGTGAAATTCAGTTGAATCAACAATTGGAAACAAAAGTGATTCATCTGGAAGAAAATCTTAAAAAAACCCTGGAAATTATGCAGGATCTGGCCAAGAAAATGCATATTCAGCAAGAAGTGATTGAGAAGACCGCGACTAAACTGAGTCAGGTTGAATCACAAAATGCTGAATTGGTCGGGATATTGGCAAAAGCCAGTTCTACGGATAAACCCTTGCTATAGCTATAATTTCTTACGAATTTACTTTATATCAGCAGCATTCTTAAAACTGCGGCAGATGCCATGCTTATGGCCACTGTAGGCAATAAAGAAAAATGCGATGCTGCAATCAGGGTAATGACTATTGCAATCATATCGGTAGGGTTGTCTTTAACAAAATACGGTGCAATGACCGAGATTAGCACGCAGCCCGGCACAACCTGCATAATTTGGCGTTGCAGTAACAGAATTATTCTATATTTCAGAAAATTCATGGTCACCACCGAATTTGCATGCCAGCTCATCAATCGGTAATGATTCTGGTTATTCAGTTTTCAACCGCTATTAATTAGTTGGTAAAAATCGAACAAATCTGCAAAAAGTCATGTGCACTGCTAAAGTGATCGTGCTAGACTAGGAGAAATCGGGTGTGCTCCCGATTTTTTTATGCGGATTACTTCCGCGCTGACAAGTATTTAGGTTTACAACATGCCCATTTCAGAGACATGGTTATTACCTGATGGTGTAGCTGATGTATTACCAGAACAAGCGCAAGTAATTGAAGCTTTGCGCCGTGAAGCATTAGATTTCCTCGCATCTCGAGGTTATCAGCTGGTGTACACGCCATTTATCGAATACATCGAATCTCTTTCTTCTCTCTCAGAATCGAATCAAGATTTAGACTTAGCCACTTTTAAAGTAATCGACCAACTTTCTGGTCGTTTGCTTGGTGTGCGTGCCGATATGACACCGCAAGTGGCCCGTATCGATGCGCATGTACATCCAGTCGAAGGCGTAGCGCGTTATTGCTATGCTGGCACGGTTTTACACACCAAACCTCAAGGTTTTAATACCACGCGTGCACCGCTGCAATTGGGTGCGGAACTTTTTGGTTCAGACAGTATTGATGCTGACGTCGAAATGATTGACGTGATGCTCAACTTATTAAAAACTGCAAGCTTTGTGGATGGTATCCATCTGGATTTAGGTCATGTCGGCTTATTCCGTAGTCTGGTTAAACATGCTGGTTTAACCAAAGCGGAAGAAAGTCAGCTTTCGGATCTTTATCAACGCAAAGCATTGCCTGAACTGGCTGAATTTACACAAGAATTAAAATTTGGTGCAGATTTTTACGCATTAGGTCGTTATTCAAGTGATTTGGATGCATTAGAAGCCAACCTGAATGCTGAAATTATTGCAGACCCGGCATTTAAACAGGCATTTGATGCAGTAAAAACCACACGATCTGAAATTCAGGCACGCTGGCCAAACTTACATATTGGTATTGATGTTGTAGAACTTCGTTCATATCACTACCACACTGGTTTAATGTATGCGGTATATGCGCCGAACCGTGCAGCACCACTGGCTCAAGGTGGTCGTTATGACGGTATTGGTGAACACTTTGGTCGTGCACGTCCTGCAACGGGCTTCTCTTGTGACTTGTATGCACTCAGTGCAGGCCAGTTTCAGAAGGTTCAGAAGGTTGTTGCACCTAAAGGTACAGACAAAGCATTGCTTGACGCGATTGCAGCTGTGCGTGCACAAGGCTTAAGTGTTATTCAGTTATTAGGTAATGATGATTTAAACTCAATTCCGTTTGCGACTCACCAATTGGTGAATGCTGCGGGCGAGTGGACTGTCGAAAAAATTTAATCGCTAGATGGTGTGTTCATGTCACGCCATTTAGTTTTCTATTTTAACAGCATGATGTAATGAGGCTATTATGGGCAAGAATGTTGTGGTACTTGGTACCCAATGGGGCGACGAAGGCAAAGGCAAGATCGTCGACCTGCTCACAGATCAAGCGGCAGCGGTAGTTCGTTATCAAGGCGGACACAACGCAGGCCATACTCTTGTGGTTGGTGGTAAGAAAACTGTATTACACCTCATTCCATCTGGTATTTTACGTGAAAACGTACTTTGCTTAATTGGTAACGGTGTTGTTCTTTCACCTGAAGCTTTAATCAAAGAGATGGACATTCTTGAAAAAGAAGGCGTGCCAGTACGTGAACGTTTACGTATTTCTCCAAACTGTCCATTAATTCTTCCACACCACATCGCGCTTGACCAAGCACGTGAAATCAAACGTGGTAATGCGAAAATCGGTACGACTGGTCGTGGTATCGGTCCTGCCTACGAAGATAAAGTTGCACGTCGCGCAATTCGTGTTGCTGACCTTGTACGTGGTGGTGAACATCTTAAAGCTCAACTTGAAGAGCTGCTTGAATACCACAACTTCCAGTTGACTCAATTCTTCGGCGTTGAAGCAGTTAACGTTGAAGATGTTCTTGCACTATGCGACGAATGGCGCAAAGTTGTAGCACCTATGGTAATCGACGTGACTGGCGAACTTCACGCATACCGTAAAGCCGGCAAAAAAATCATGTTTGAAGGCGCGCAAGGTTCACTTCTTGACGTTGATCACGGTACATACCCGTATGTAACATCTTCAAACACAACTGCTGGTGGCGTAAGCTCTGGTTCTGGTCTTGGTCCATTGCACCTTGACTATGTATTGGGTATTACTAAAGCGTACACAACTCGTGTAGGTGCTGGTCCATTCCCAACTGAACTTGTATACGATGCTGCTAACGATGTTGGTGATGCAATCGGTAAACACCTTGGTACTGTTGGTTCAGAATTTGGTGCGTCTACTGGTCGTCAACGTCGTTGTGGTTGGTTCGATGCTGAAATTTTACGCCGTTCTGTAGAAGTAAACTCACTTTCTGGTATTTGCTTAACTAAACTTGACGTTCTTGACGGTTTGGAAGAAGTGAAAATCTGTGTAGGTTACGAAGCAGCTGATTCTGGTTGTGTAGGTTCTTCTGATGCGCTTGCATTCGAAACTTTAAAACCGATCTATGAAACTATGCCAGGCTGGTCTGAGTCTACTTTCGGTGCTAAATCACTAGATCAATTGCCACAAGCTGCAATTAATTATGTGAAACGTCTTGAGCAATTGATTGAATGTCCAATCGACATCATTTCAACTGGTCCAGACCGTGAAGAAACGATCGTTCTTCGCCACCCATTTGATGCTTAATTTCAAGCATTAAATTGATTGAAAAGCCTCGCTATATGCGGGGCTTTTTTATGGAATTTGATTTGAAAAATATAAAATAGAAGGGGCATGGAGATAATTTTCGCCAGACTAAAGTTGCATCCGTGCATACTGTTTAATTTAGGGGCTCTTGTTAGAATAAAAAAATATAAAATAAATCTAAGGTTATGCATGATGCATAAAAATATATCAGCAACGATGTTTTATTCATTACTGTTTGCAATGGGTGGGGCTCCGACCATTGCCATGCTGGTGATACAGGCACAAACTCAAGATCCTCAAATTATTAATGCAGCATTTATTGGATTAAGCGTCATTATTGCGTGTATTTTGGTTCCGATTGTACTGATCCAAAATGCAATTTTATTTTTGAAGCGTAAAAACGAGCAACTGGAACAGAAAATTAAACCATTTTGCCAGATATATTTGGGACTGAATATTTTATGTCTAATTTATTGGCTTAGTTTTCAATTTCTTAAATAAGCCTGTTTACATAAATGATATGATTGTGGAGAGAATATTAATTTAAAGATTATTTACTATTCCATATAATCTTTAGAAAAGAGATATCTATTTTTAAGGTGGAGATTATTATAATGAACAGCAAGCTGATGTTAAGTTTGTGTGCAGCTAGTGTAATCACTTTCTCGGGTTGTACTACTGTAGCAGATATGGCTGGGGCAGATTCATCCACATTAAATGTGACGGCTGCACAAGGCTTTAATAAAACTGTTCAGGAAGCAAACGCAAATAAAACCTTGGATACGTCATCATCTACGTATAAACGCATCAATTCGGTATTTTTACGTCTAAAACCTTATGGTGACCAAATTAACCAGACAGGTCAGAAGTTTGACTGGCAACTGGCAGTTCTAAAGTCAGATCAAATTAATGCATATGTAGCACCAGGCGGTAAGGTCGTGTTTTATACCGGTATCGTGAATAAACTCAACCTGACTGATGCAGAAATTGCTGCGGTGATGGGTCACGAGATGGTGCATGCTTTAGAAGAGCATTCTAAACAGAAAATTGGTGCACAGGCGTTAACGGATTTGGCTTTAAATATTGGTCTAGGCTATGCGGGTAATAACGTAGGACAGCTCGGTGCTGCAGCAGCACAGTTAGGTGCACAGGTGGGTGTGGGCTTGCCATATTCACGCAGTCTTGAAAGCCGTGCTGACCAAGGTGGTTTAATGCTCATGGCGCGTGCAGGTTATAATCCGCAAGCGGCAATTACGCTTTGGGAAAAAATGAACAAGTTGGAAGGTGCAGGTGGTGCATCATTCTTGTCGACTCACCCTTCAAATGCACAGCGTATTGATGCAATGCGTAAAAACTTGCCAGCAGCTCAAGCAGTTTATAACAAACGTTAATTGTTTGTAGCTCATTAAAAAAGGATGCTTAGTGCATCCTTTTTTAATTTTTGTACCCTCTCCCTATGGGATGAGCATCCTCAGAATATATTCTGAGTGCGCAAGAGGTGAGGGCATTAAAGGTTATGAGGTTATAAGAAATAAAGAAGTTATTTTTTCCTTTAAAATAGGGTAAAAACTTTTTTACTTCAATTTCCTAATTTCATTTTAAAGCAGTGCTTAAAATGAAATTAGGGTGCTGGATTAGGTTGTTTACGATGAATATCTTCAATACCCTGTAAAACTTCTGCCGATAAATCAATATCAAAG
Organism: Acinetobacter sp. NS-4; assembly: GCF_037402435.1. Lineage (NCBI taxonomy): Bacteria > Pseudomonadati > Pseudomonadota > Gammaproteobacteria > Moraxellales > Moraxellaceae > Acinetobacter > Acinetobacter sp. NS-4. The sequence continues at coordinate 214,641 of NZ_JBBEUE010000001.1, forward strand.
GCCTGAATATTTTCTTTAAGCTGATCCAGATTGGTTGCGCCAATAATGGTGCTGGTGACAAAGAACTGCTGCTTAATAAATGCCAATGCCAGTTGGGTCAGGCTGAGTCCATGCCGTTCTGCAAGTTGGGCATACTGTTCGGTTGCCCATTCACTTTCAGCATTGCTATAACGGCTGAAGCGGGAAAATAAAGTCACGCGCGCATTTGCAGGGCGAGCGCCATGACGGAATTTTCCGGTCAAATAACCGAAAGCTAAAGGTGAGTAAGCCAGTAGTCCGACATTCTCATAGTGGGCAATTTCAGACATGCCAATTTCATAAGTCCGGTTGAGCAGGCTATACGGATTTTGCACACTGACAAATTTTTCCAGGCCTAATTTTTCTGCCAGATGTAAAAACTTTAAAGTGCCCCATGGAGTTTCATTGGACAGCCCAATAGAACGAATACGTCCTTTTTTAATTTCATCACTTAAGGCGCTTAAGGTTTCTTCTAACGCGGTAACTTCCTGCTCATTTTGGGCTTCCGCATTACCATAACCCAGTTTGCCAAAGAAGTTGGTTGGACGTTGGGGCCAATGTAGTTGATACAGGTCGATATAATCGCTTTGCAGGCGTTTTAAGGAACCATCAATAGCAGAAGCAATCTCCGGTGCAGTAAAGCGCGTTTGCCCGTCACGAATGTGACTGCCACCTTGTGAAGGGCCAGCAATTTTTGATGCAATAAACAGTTTTTCACGTTGGCCGCGCTGTGCAATCCAGTTCCCTAGTATGGTCTCAGTTGCACCCTGGGTTTCAGGTTTTGGTGGTACGGGATACATTTCTGCAGTATCCCAAAAAAACAAACCCTGATCTAAAGCATATTCAAGTTGTTGGAAAGCCTCTGCTTGGGTATTTTGTTCACCAAAGGTCATGGTGCCTAAACAAATTTCAGGAACCAGAATCCCGGTGTTTGCTAAAGGTTTGAGTTGCATGCAGATCCATCCTTAATTTTTTATCATGAGGTTTTAAAATAGCTCATAAGGCTAACTTATTTTTTTCGCAGTGTTAAATCATCAATAGTATTAACCTTGTCATAAAATTTAAAAAAGACCGGTCTAAAAATACAGGCATAAAAAAAAGCAAATCCTAAGATTTGCTTTTATCTTGTATGGCATAAAACTTATTCTTCGTCATCGAGGTCATCTAAAGATGTTTCGGCATCCGCAGTTGCAACATCGAAAATCAGGATGGCTTTACCATCGGTCTGGATCATGCCTTGTTCTTCTAGTGTTTTTAAAACACGACCGACCATTTCACGCGAGCATCCTACAATACGACCAATTTCTTGACGGGTAATACGGATTTGACGCCCATTTGGTAAAATCATGGCTTCTGGTTGAGAAGAAAGATCGATCAGACAACGCGCAATACGACCCGATACGTCAATAAATGCCAGGTCAGTCACTTTGCGTGTCGTATTTTTTAAGCGACGAACCAGTTGGGCAAATACGGCATAGCTCAGATCTGGATATTGCTTGCTTAATTCGTGGAAGTTTTCATAGGTAATTTCAGCAATCTCACATACGTCACGTGTGCGTACTTCTGCGGTACGTTGTGGATTTGCTTCAAATAGGCCCATTTCCCCAAAAAAGTCCCCAGCATTCAAATAAGCAACCACAATTTCACGCTCATCATCTTCACGTAAAATAATGGAAACTGAACCTTTTAAAATCAAATAAAGCGATTTTGATTCTGAGCCTGCATCTACAATGGCAGTTCGTTTTGGATAGCGGTTAATATAAGCACGTTTTAATAATGCCTTCACAGACTCAGGTAATTGGCCGGGTGAAAGAGCATCGGTACTCAGTTGTGAAAAGTTTGAAGTCATGCTAACGGTTCCGAATATGGATAATTAATAGATCGCACAAGACCTAAAATGAACTTGTCACATAGAAGAGCTGAAATTCCTTATCAACTCAATTTATGTTAGTGTACAGGTACATCGTAAATTTATAGTTTTTTTCAGGTAGTTGCAATGCAAACAAGCGTTCATTGGCTAGAGAATGTTGCTTTTGAAGCAAAATCGGAAAGTGGTCACCAAATCGTAATGGATGGGGCCGAGGCCTATGGTGGTGAAAACCGTGGACCACGTCCCATGGAGTTGATATTAATGGGACTTGGTGGCTGTGCTTCCTTTGATATTGTGACTATTTTAAAGAAATCTCGCCAAGATGTGACGGATGTTGTATGTCAGTTAAAAGCTGAGCGTGCTGACAGCATTCCTGCGGTATTTACCAAAATCCATTTACACTTTGTGGTGACCGGTAAAGCCGTGAAAGAAAAACAGGTCGCTAAAGCAGTTGAACTTTCAGCTGAAAAATACTGTTCTGCAAGCAAAATGTTATCAGACGGTGGGGTAGAAATTACCCACGATTTTGAAATTATTGAAACAGCATAATAAAAATCTAGATGGCAATTCATTGGTGAATTGCCATTTTTAATCAAACATACAAAACTCATATTGTTGAATATAAAGAAGTTCAGACTTAATTCTTGTCTGGATTAAAAATTTACCTGATTTTATTGTCTGGTTTCTATTTGATTTCAATTTCGCATCTAGATTTTTATCCTTAACATTTAATTGTCATCTGATCTCATTTTTAAGCAGTACGCATCTAGCCAAAATACATCTCAAGATTTTTTCTCCTGAATCTAATCTCTTCGGGTCTTATCTAAATACATTTTGAATAAATTTTTATAAAGAAGCAGTCTAAATTGACTTGAAAAAAATAGCCCAAATACCCATATTATAATTAAGGTTTACTTTTTTAACTTAATTATATTAGTTGTTGAAAATTAAAATATTTTTTAAGAAATTTTATTGAAAAATATCAAACCATTCCCATCTATTATCCAAGTACAAAATTTGTTGTGAGGAAAATAAGAATGCGTTTTGAAAAATTTACAAACCGCTTGCAGCAAGCTTTATCAGATGCTCAATCCTTGGCCATGGGTAAAGACCATACCGCAATATCAGGTATTCATATTTTATCGGTGCTCTTAGAAGAACCGGCCAATATCAGCTTGTTACAACAAGCCGGGGCAAATCTGCGTGATCTTCAAACTAAATTGCAGCAAGCGCTTCAAGATGCACCGACCATTGCCAATCCTACTGGAGACATTAACCTAAACCCCGAAGCAGTACGCGCATTAAATCTGGCGGACAGCTATGCACAAAAAGCTGGGGATGAGTTTCTGTCTACCGATTGGGTGCTGTTAGCCTTAGCAGAAACCGGGGCAACCAAAACTTTATTAAATAATGTAGGCCTAACCACTGAAGGCTTACGCAAAGCAATTGAAAATATTCGAGGCGGCGAACAAGTCATGAGTAATACCCACGAAGATCAACGTGATTCACTCAATAAATACACCATTGATTTAACTGAACGTGCCCTGAATGGCAAGCTCGATCCTGTGATAGGCCGCGATGAAGAAATCCGTCGTACCATTCAGGTGTTGTCACGCCGTACCAAAAACAACCCGGTTCTGATTGGTGAGCCAGGGGTGGGTAAAACTGCGATTGTAGAAGGCTTGGCACAGCGTATTGTTAATAATGAAGTGCCGGAAGGTTTGAAAGGTAAACGGGTTCTATCTTTGGACTTGGGTTCATTGTTGGCCGGTGCAAAATATCGTGGTGAGTTTGAAGAGCGTTTAAAAGCAGTGCTCAAAGATTTGGCCAAATATGAAGGGCAAATCATTCTGTTCATTGATGAATTGCATACGCTGGTGGGTGCAGGTAAAGGCGATGGTGCCATGGACGCCGGCAACATGTTGAAACCTGCATTGGCTCGTGGTGAGCTGCGCTGTGTGGGTGCGACAACACTGGATGAATATCGTCAATATATTGAAAAAGATGCTGCATTGGAACGCCGTTTCCAGAAGGTACTGGTTGATGAACCAAGCGTTGAAGATACCATTGCGATTTTGCGTGGCTTGAAAGAAAAGTACGCCACCCATCATGGGGTGCAAATTCTGGATTCGGCCATTATTGCGGCTGCGAAGATGTCGCATCGTTATATTACCGATCGTCAATTGCCGGATAAGGCCATTGACCTGATTGATGAAGCAGCTTCGCGGATCAAAATGGAAATTGACTCAAAACCTGAGCCACTCGACCGTTTGGACCGCCGTTTGATTCAGCTAAAAATGCAACTGGAAGCAGTCAAACAGGATGCAGATTCAGTCAGTAAGGCTGAAGTGACCCATCTGGAAAAACAGATTGAGGAAGTTCAGCGTGAATATAATGATCTGGAAGAAGTGTGGCGTGCCGAAAAAGCTTTGGTTCAAGGTACCAGTCAGGCTCAAACCGAATTGGACAAAGCACGTACCGCTTTTGAAAAAGCCCAACGTGAAGGTGACTTGGCTGAAGCCAGCCGTTTGCAATATGGCGTCATTCCCGAGCTGCAAAAACGTCTGGATGCAGAAGAAGTTGCTGAAGAAAATAACGAAGAGCCTAAACTGATTCGTACCAAAGTCACTGAAAATGAAATTGCTGAAGTGGTCAGTGCTGCAACCGGTATCCCTGTCGCTAAAATGCTGCAAGGTGAACGCGAGAAACTGCTAAATATGGAAGAATTCTTGCATAACCGTGTCGTGGGGCAAGATGAAGCCGTAGTGGCTGTATCGAATGCAGTGCGTCGTTCTCGTGCAGGCTTGTCTGACCCAAACCGTCCTAGTGGCTCATTCCTGTTCTTGGGTCCTACCGGGGTGGGTAAAACTGAATTGACCAAAGCATTGGCTAATTTCCTGTTCGACAGTGATGATGCCATGGTACGTATCGATATGAGCGAGTTCATGGAGAAACATTCCGTCAGCCGTCTGGTGGGTGCACCTCCGGGATACGTGGGCTATGAAGAAGGAGGGATCTTGACTGAAGCAGTACGCCGTAAACCTTATAGTGTGGTGCTGTTTGATGAGGTCGAGAAAGCCCATCCAGATGTATTTAACATCTTGCTGCAAGTGCTGGATGATGGCCGTTTGACCGACTCGCAGGGTCGTGTGGTGGACTTCAAAAATACGGTCATTGTGTTGACTTCAAACCTCGGTTCACAGGATGTACGTGAACTGGGTGAACACGCAACTGATGATGAAGTTCGTACGGTGGTGATGAGCGCGGTATCTCAACACTTCCGTCCGGAATTCATTAACCGTATTGATGAGTTGGTGGTATTCCATTCACTGAAAAAAGCCCAAATTCGTGGTATTGCCGATATTCAGCTAGATCGTTTACGTGCACGTTTAAGCGAAAAAGATATGCGACTTTCAGTGGATGATAGTGCATTTGATCAGTTGATTGATGCCGGTTTTGACCCTGTGTATGGTGCTCGTCCATTAAAGCGTGCTATCCAGCAACAAGTAGAAAATACATTGGCGCAAAAAATCCTGAGTGGTGATTTTCTGCCAGGAGATACCATTTTCGTGAAAGGGGAAAATGGTCATCTTGAATTTGAAAAAATGAAATTAAGTTAATTTGCTGTAAATAGAAAAAAACCTGGCTTCGGCCGGGTTTTTTTACGCCTGACAATTTCAGTCGAAAAAGTGAAAATTTGGGTAAAAAATTGACATAATTTCTAATGTTTTTGTGATTCTTTATGCATATAAGTTATTAATATGCAAAATAATTATCTTTTATTAAAAAATTTACTTATACTTTTCTTTAATAAAAACACATAAATCTAGAGCAGATACTATGTCAAAATTAACTTGGGGTCTGGGAAGCATTGTGGTATTGGCAACAGCGGTCATAGGAGGGAATTTATATGCAGACAAAAGTTTAACTTCCTATTATCAACAGCATCAAAAATCAAATTTCATGTCGATTCAGTATAAAAATTTTAATATGGGTGCGATGCAGGGTTCTGCTGACTGGACGGCCGAATTTACTCTTGATCCCTGTAAGCCTAAAGATATCCTGATGATTAGCGGGCAAGATGAAATCAAGCGCAGCTGGAATGGCTATCAGATTCAATCAAAAATCTCCCTAAAACAAGGTGATGCAACCTTCCAACGCTTACTGAAGCAACCGTTAACAGTTCAAACAAAAATTGATTGGTTGGGAAGAATGCACACTTCACTCGTCACTCCGGTGTATGAGAAAAATGATGCAGATATACAAACTCGCATTGATCCCATGACTTTTACAATCCTTGCCAAATCAAAAGATGACCAATTCGATGTGTTGAATGTAAAATTTCAAATTCCGAATATGACGGTGAATGATAAATTGGGCCATGTACAGATGCGTGATTTAGAGTTTGAGACCAATCAGGGCTTAAATTCTGTTTTGGATGAAGGGAAAACTCGATTAAATATTGCTTCAATTCAGCGTACGGATAGAAATGTACAGCAGTTTGGCAGTGGTGAATTAAAAGGCTTTGCTTTGCGGGTAAATACTCAGCTCGATAAAACCAAGGTTGCTTTTGATACTCAGGTCAAAATTGATGAAATGACCATGTATAAAACTCCTAGTTTTCATGATTTTGAAATGAACTTTAAGCTGGCTGCTCTTAATCGACAAAAAGTGCAGAATTTTTTTGATTTATTGGAAAAAAGTAGTGCAGCATGTATAGCAAAAGAAGAACTCAATCAGGATGTGGTAAGCAGTTTCCTGGCGATTGTAAATGACGGTTTTGCTTTTGAATCGCAGAACAATCAAATTAAGGTGGGAGATGGATATGCCAAGGCGAGCCTGACGGGCAAGGTGATGCCAGGTCATCAAACATCTTTTGAAAGCTTGTTCAAAATGGCACCGAATCTGGTCGAATATCAGGCGAATGTTGAATATGATAAACAAATTATGAAAACGATCATGAAGAATTATTTGCAACAGGGCGGTAAAACCTTATCTGATCAAGAACTTGAGCAAATGCTGAATGGTATGCAGCAGTCGCTGCAAGCTAAACGGGAGGGCGATATCCTCAAGGTTGGCATTGAATATAAATACGGTGAAAAGAAATTTTTAAATTAACATATGTAAAAACAAAGGCTGCCAGATAGGCAGCCTTTTTAGTTAGTGCAGTATCTAAAATATATTAGCCATTTTGTGGATGCTGGATTTTCCAGGCACGGTGAATCTTGGTATTACGCTTGAAGTCCGGGCCAATGGTTTCATTGGTAATTTCCTGAACATCAAAGAATGCCAGAATTTCCTCATCCATCTCAAAACCACGGTAGTTGTTGGAGAAGTACAAGGTACCTTCCGTGGTTAAGCGGTTCATGGCACGTTTAAGGAGTGACAGGTGGTCACGTTGCACATCGAATGTGCCATAAAACTTTTTCGAATTGGAGAAAGTTGGCGGATCGATAAAGATTAGGTCATATTGTTCATGGCCTTCTTTCAACCATTCAAAACAGTCGCTGGCAAAGAACTGATGCTGTTCATCGGCATGATCTACCGTTAAACCATTCAAGACAAAGTTTTCTTTAGACCAGTTTAAGTAGGTATTGGATAAATCGACACTGGTAGTACTTGCAGCACCACCTAAAGCGGCATGTAAACTCGCAGTTGAGGTGTAACTGTATAAATTCAGGAAGTGCTTGCCTTTGGCTTCAGCCGCAATACGTAAACGCATTTGACGATGGTCAAGGAACAGCCCGGTATCCAGATAGTCTGTCAGGTTCACTAAAATCTTGGCTTTGCCTTCTTGCACAATAAAGCGTTTAGAGGCGGTACTTTGTTTGGTGTACTGGCTTTTACCTTCCTGACGGGCACGTGTCTTAATAAAGATCGCATCACGGCCTAAACCAGTTACCGAACGAATGGCCTGCAACGCGAGATTAAAACGCTTTTTGGCTTTTTCCGGATCGATGGTTTTTGGTGGCGCATATTCTTGTACGTGCAAGCGATCGCCGTATAAATCCACTGCAACATTAAAATCTGGCAAATCGGCATCGTATAAACGCAAGCAGTAGATATTTTCTTTCACTGCCCATTTTTTCAGGTTTTGCATGTTCTTTTGCAAACGGTTGGTAAAGTCCTGCGCACCTTCAATTGGCTCGAACTGCTGTGGCTGCCAATGTGCTAAAAATGGTTCTGACACAGCAGCCGGTTTGATGATGCCGAAACGCACGTAAATAGGCAATTTACCATTCATCAAACGTAGAATTTGTGGCTCATTAAAGGCCAGTACATCGGCTTGTTCAACCTGTGCAGCAATTACGGCTGCATATTGATTCGGGAAGTTCTTTTGCAACAGGGCAGACAAGCCTAAATATAAAGCACGGTTCGATGCTTTATCGCCTAAACGCTCACCATAAGGCGGGTTAGTCACAATAAATGAGGTTTTGCCTTCAGCTTTGAAATCTGGCCAATCAGCCAAGGTACGCTCTTCAATTTTGATATGGTCAAGCAATGCTTCAAAGCCTGCAGCAATAATATTCTGTTTGGTGGCTTTCACTGCTTCCCAGTCGGCATCATAAGCATAGAACTGCGGTAAAGGCTGCTCTAAAGCTGCTTTATAACGTTCTGCTGCTTCAGCTTTAATCGACATCCATAATTCATGGTCATGTCCATTCCAGCCATTGAAGCCAAAGCGACGTACCAGACCTGGCGCACGGTCAGTCAGCATCATCAGTGATTCAATGATAAAAGTCCCTGAACCACACATTGGATCCAAAATAATATCGGGATTACGTTTTTTTAATTGGGCTTTTTGCAGAATGGCTGCTGCGAGGTTTTCTTTAATCGGCGCATCGGTCATGTAATGACGATAGCCACGTTTATGTAAAGAGTCACCAGATAAATCCAGGCAATAAGTATGCGCAGTTTTGCCAGCAAGCACATAGAGGGTAATTTCTGGCTGTTTGATGTCGATGCTTGGACGTTTGCCCACCGCTTCCATAAAGGAATCCACCACACCATCTTTTACCCGTAAAGTTGCGAATTGTGTATTGACCTTAATTTCACGTTCTACATGTAAACGAATGGCAAATGTACTTTGTGGTGCGAAAATGAGCGACCAGTCAAAGTTGATTGCACCTTCATAGAGCTCTTCTGCCACATCACGTGCGTCATGGGTAAATTCAAGTTCATGAACATGAATAGGGGTTAAGACACGTGAAGCTAAACGCGACCACATGCAAACACGGTATGCATCTGCCAATGTGCCTTTGAAAATCAAACGACCCGGTAACTGTTCAATATTTTGAACACCTAAACCTTCAATTTCCTCGCGGAGTAAGGTTTCAAGTCCATCTGCACAGGTGACCCAGTAATTGCTTAAACGTGAAGAGGTATTCATAAAATAGAGAGACCGAAAAAATAAAATAAAAACTTGTATAAGTTTAACTTATTTTAGTGCTGAAAAATTTTTATATTTTGAAAACTTCAAGCAACTTAGGTCAGTGTATTAATTATAAAAAGCTCTAAATGTTGGAATAAAAAGCCAATTAAAAATTCAGGGGATATGTAAAATTACACTGGGCTTAAAAATGAATTTTAAAATTTAATCAATGGATTTTATGTAGGGTAAAGTATGAATATTACAGCAAGAAAGGATGATATTTTTTCAGTTGCGACATTGTTGTATGCACGCTTAAGGAAAGTGAATAGCCGGGTTATTGATGTCATGTATTTAATGCAGGATCGTTCCTATGCACATTATGTGGTCACACTTGCACTTGAGACAAAAGATCCAGAACTTGCGGGCTATGTGGAACGTCTGCGAGCTCTTTTAGACTTGCAAGAAGATCATGAGCTTATAAATGGAGAAGACCAACAGATTCTTCTTTCGAAGGAAAATAACACCAATAAAAAAGCTCTTGACGAAGGTCATGTAAGTTTTAGCCTATTCTAAAATAGAATAAAAACATAATTTTAAGAGAGCTCATATGTTAAATCATATGAGCTTTTTTTATATTGGTACAGATATTGCTACATAGCCCAGTGAGGCAGCTTGATCAAGGAGAGTGCTTGATGCCTCGCTTTCTTTTTTAGAGACGGGAATGACAAATGTCAGAAAGTGTAATCATTACAAATGAAGTTTTTTCAGTGGCAACTCTCATTTATGCACGGTTAAGACGGGTATCCGGGCGCGTGATTGATGCAAGCTATCTTACAGAGAACGTCGAATATGCCGAACATGTGATGGCAATGGCGAAACAAACACAAGACCCTGAATTACTTCGCCTGGTTGAACGTTTGACTAAAGTGCTGGGATTAAAAATTGATGAAGAGCCGATAAATGAAATTCAGTTCACGCAACATGAAGGCTTAATTTCGGTTGAACCCACTCAAGAAGACATAGAGCGTGCACAAGGGGTCAACCGCTACATTGGTGCTTTACGCTAGTTGCCTAAGGTAACTCGGAACCAGGCTGAGTTACCTGTTTTTATTTTAAAATCAGATGGCTAAATCATTGAATGGTTAAATTATGTTATTGAAAAATTAAATAGGAATTATATTTTTATTTCAAATACCGAGCTGCTTTTTAGACAAGTAAGATCAAGCTGAACTATTTAAATCGATTAAACTCTGTATAATACGTTGACTTAACGTATAAGGAATCTCTTATGCACTTGGCGGCATTGCATACTCCGAGCCAGATTCAACTCAACCAAGATGGTAACTTAAAACATTTCCTCACCATCGAAGGCCTTTCTAAAGAAACCCTCACAAAAATATTGGACACTGCGCAGTCCTTTTTTAATGACCAAAATCAGCTGATTACCAATAACCTGCTTGAAGGCCGTACGGTAATGAATCTGTTTTTTGAAAACTCTACCCGTACCCGCACCACTTTTGAGGCAGCTGCAAAGCGTCTTTCCGCCAATGTGTTGAACATTGATATTGCCCGTTCAAGTACCTCCAAAGGTGAAACGCTTCGCGACACGCTGTGGAACCTGGAAGCGATGGCAACGGACATTTTTGTGGTACGTCATTCATCTTCAGGTGCGCCGCATTTTATTGCCAAAGATGTCTGTCCCAATGTAGCCATTATTAATGCCGGCGATGGTCGTCATGCACATCCGACTCAAGCCATGCTGGATATGCTGACCATTCGCCGTGAAACCAAAAAGAATTTTGAAGATATCAGCATTGCCATTATTGGCGACATCAAGCATTCTCGCGTTGCGCGTTCTGATGTTGCGGCATTGCAAACATTAGGTTGTAAAGATATCCGTGTGATTGCGCCCAATACCTTGCTGCCTTATGGTTTTGCTGAATACGGTGAAGATGTTCGCCTATTTAACAACATGGAAGATGGCATTAAAGATTGTGACGTGATCATCACACTGCGTATTCAAAATGAACGTATTGATTCCCCAGCACTCTCTTCCCAAGCTGAATTCTACAAAATGTACGGTTTGAACAAAGAGCGTCTGGCTTTGGCTAAACCGGATTGCATCGTGATGCATCCAGGCCCAATGAACCGTGGTGTAGAAATTGATTCCAGCATTGCTGATGGAACACAATCGGTGATTCTGCATCAGGTGACTAACGGTATTGCGGTACGTATGGCGGTGTTGGCACTGGCAATGCAAGGTCAGTTGCAAGAAAAAGCTTTGTTAGAAGCGATTGCGGGATAAGGGAAAGTCATGAGTATAGTAAAAATTGAAAATGTACGTGTCTTAGACCCAATCAAAAAAACCGACAGCGTACAAACGGTTTATCTTGAAAATGGCAAGCTGGTTGCTGAAACTGCCAACGTGACTGAAACGATTGACGGGCAAGGCAAATGGCTGATGCCCACCATGGTGGATCTGTGCGCGCGTTTACGTGAACCGGGTCAGCAACAGCACGGGACCTTGAAGTCTGAAGGAAAGGCGGCACGTGAAAACGGTATTTTGCATGTGTTTACTCCGCCAGACTCAAAACCCATTGTTCAAGACAATGGTGCCTTAATCCATGGTCTGGTTGAAAAAGCCATGCTGGATGGCGGCATCTATCTACAGGTGATTGGCGCGCAAACTCAAGGTTTGAAAGGACATCAACCTGCCAATATGGCTGGCCTGAAAAAAGGCGGCTGTACTGCGGTTTCCAATGCCAATGCGCCATTTGCCAACGATGATGTGGTGATTCGTACCCTTGAATATGCTGCAGGTCTAAACATGACCGTGGTGTTCTATGCAGAAGAACCACAAATTGCCAAAGATGGTTGTGTGCATGAAGGCTTTATCGCTTCACGTCAGGGCCTGCCAATGATTCCTGCTTTGGCAGAAACTGTGGCCATTGCAAAATATCTGCTCATGATTGAAGCCACAGGTGTGCGTGCCCACTTTGGCTTGTTGTCATGTGGTGCTTCTGTTGAATTGATCCGCATTGCAAAAGAAAAAGGTTTGCCAGTAACTTGCGATGTTGCCATGCACCAATTACATCTAACCGATCAGCTGATTGATGGTTTTAATTCATTGGCGCATGTACGTCCTCCTTTACGTTCCGAGCAAGACAAGAACTTGCTGCGTCAAGGTGTGAAAGACGGTGTAATTGATGCAATTACCACTCACCATGAACCACTCAGCAGCTCTGCGAAAATGGCGCCATTTGCTGAAACTCAACCGGGTTTTACTGCATTTGATACATTTGTACCTTTTGGTATTCAACTGATTAATGAAGGTTTGTTTGAACCTTTAGAATGGGTGGAGAAAGTCACGCTTGCACCGGCAAAAGTAGCCAACATGTTGGAACGCTGGACTGAAGAAGCGGGTTGGGCATTGGTTGATCCTGAACTTGAATGGACAGTCAGTAAAGAGAGCATTATCTCTCAAGGCAAAAATACGCCACTAATTAACCAGAAAGTGGTTGGTAAAGTGATTAAAACTTTTGCGGCTTAAACAATTAGATTGTTTTTAGAATTTAAGAAAGTCAGCTTCGGCTGGCTTTTTTTTGTTCAAAAATAAAATAGTATTCAAATAATACAATTTATTACACTGTTTAAAAAATGAGCTAATAGACTAAAAAAGGTGGCTAAAAAGAAAATAAGAGGAATAAAGAATGAACATGAATTTGATAGATTTATTAAAGCAGAAAGTATCTGCAATGGTTCTGGAGGGAGAAGCTACCCATCTAAGTGAAAAAAATCAGGCACTCAGCAGTTTTTTTCCTATTCTGTTATCCATCTTAAAATCTAAACCCGATCTTATTACCAATTTACAGCATCAATTAAATCCGCGACTGGGTGATATCTTCAACATTAACCCCACTTTAAAGCAGGAGTTTTTGCAACAGATTTCCGGCACGGTGCCGACCGAAACAATCGAATCAACTCTCAATCGTGCTATAGCACCCACCTTGGGTGTACTGGAAGATGAGGCTGGATCTTCCGAGCCCAGTGCCATCATACATCTGATTGAAACCCAATGGCCTGCGGTAACGAGTGCCTTGCCGCATTGGGCTCCCGCACTACTCAGTGCTTTGGGGATAAATACTGCATCAGGGCAAACTTTACATCAAGCGCCCTCCGTTGATCCTTATCGGGTACCCGAGGAAAAAAGGAAATCAGGTTTTTTAATTCCCTTGATTGTTTTCCTTATTTTAGCTGCACTATTGGCATTTATTTTTAAGTCGTGTTCAGATAAGCAGGAAACCGCTACTGCCAGTGGAATACCTGCCACAAGTGCAAGTAGTGAGCCTGCAAAATTGCAACTGAGTACCGGTTCTACCGGTGATTTAACCAGCTGTCAGCTCTATTCTGGCAATGCAAATTACATTGATATTCTGCAAAATGAAATTAAACAGATTTTTAATCATCCTATCGGTTGCGGCGTAGAAAATAATGCGCGTTATCACTCGGAATTTATCGATCAGGATGTGATTCCAAGTGTATTGAAGCTGGTTAAGGGTGTGCCAAATGCTTCATTAACCTGGATGGGTGACCAGCTCTCTATTCAGACTGCTAATCCAGCTGATGCTGAACAGCTTGCAGCTAAAATTCGTCCCCTGGTAAAAAATATGACTGTACTGACTCCGGCTGGAATGGAGAGTGTATCAGCAGCTGTAGATACCAATACGGCGATTACTGCAGGCAATAGCAATGCAGAAAAAGCATTGAAAGAAATTAATCCAGATCAGATTCGTGCGCTAGATATTGCTACGGCATTGAATTTGCAGATTATTAATTTTTCGACATCAAGTGCAGAAATCCCTGATGCCAATAAATCGATTTTAGAACAGGCGGCTGCGCTGATTAAGCGGGCACCGCAAGTACATTTAACCGTAAAAGGTCATACCGATGCATCTGGAAATGCTCAAGTCAATAAAGCCTTATCGCAAAAGCGTGCGCAGACGATAGTGGATTATCTGGTTAAACACGGTGTAGATCCAGCTCAGTTACAAGCAGTGGGCTATGGTTCGGAACAACCTGTAGCGGATAATGCAACGCCTGAAGGCCAGTTTAAAAATCGCCGGATTGAGTTTGAGGTGCTAAATACCGAAACAGGCGTGGTGCGTGAAGTGGATGAGCAGGGTGTCAATAAACAGTAAGGGAGTGAAGTAAGAAATAGCTCCTATTTAAAAACAGTAGGCTTAACAATACTTGTTGAATAGTAATTAAATAAAAGGATGAATTGATTCGTCCTTTTATTATTGGCATGCTTGTGTTGAATTGTAAAACGTGAACTTGCTATGCGAATTAGTTTTATTGGTGCGGGGCGGGTGGCTCATCATCTTGCTGCTGTTCTAAGCCAAAATCATCAAATTGTGCAGATTTATAGCCGAACTTTAGCACATGCCCAGACTTTGGCTGTTCAGGTATCTGCAAGGGCTACGACCAATATTGCAGAACTTGAACCGGATGTGGATTTGGTGATCATTGCAGTGAGTGATCAGGCCATTGCTGAGGTCATTCAAAAGGTACATGCACAATTGGCAGATATTTTGATTGTACACACCTCGGGCAGTACCGATATTCAAGTTCTGGCACGGGTTCATACACGTGCCGGAGTGTTTTATCCTTTACAGACATTTAGCTTGCAACGTGAAGTGGATTGGCAGGCAACGCCCTTGCTTGTGGAGGCAAGCCAGTCGCATGATCTGGAGCGATTGACCCATTTAGCAAATAGCCTAAGTTCACGTGTTTATGCCTATACATCGGCACAGCGTTTAAGTTTACATCTGGCGGCAGTGTTTGCCTGTAATTTTAGCAATTATTGTTATGACATGGCGAAGCAGATTGTCGATGCCAAGCAGGTAGATTTCTCGCTGCTTTATCCGTTGATTTTGGAAACAGCGCATAAAGCTGTACAGCATGACCCTAAACAAGTACAGACAGGGCCTGCAATGCGAGGGGATAAAAATATCTTGAATATGCATCAGCAGATGTTAGATGATGTTGATCGGGAAGATTTGAAAAATGTGTATCAGTTGCTGAGTCAACAGATTCTGCAAACGCATCAGGCTAAAGCGTGACTCAAACTTAAATAGATTTAGCTCATGTATTACAAAAGGAGAGGTGTATGGCCAAGGATTTTAAAAGTCAGTATGTTGTGGATGGCTATGATGAACATATCCGGAAATTAATTCCCGGCTATGAAGTTGTACATCAACAGATCAGGGCTTTATTAAAAACGTATGTAGATGAATATGCGCATGTGCTGATTGTCGGTTGTGGAACAGGCTATGAGCTGGGGCATCTGGTCCAATCGTTCCCTGACTGGACCTTTACTGCAACCGAGTTGTCGGAAACCATGCTGGATAAAGCCAAACATCATATTCATGCCTTAAATGCATCGCATCGGGTGGAGTTTGTATTGGGCAATCTGGATCAGTTAAAAACAGGCCAATTTTATGATGCGGCACTTTCTATTCTGGTTACGCATTTTGTGGACTATGCAGATAAGCCCCAATTCTTTAAAGCCATTTCTTCGCATTTAAAATCTCAAGGAATATTCATAACTTTTGACTTGACCAGAATCAAGTCCGAGCAGGGGTTGCAAGCACTCAAATATCTATGTGAGGCAAACGGCTTAACTACTTCGCAGGCTGCGGCAATGGTGGATCGTTTAGACGATGACTTTTATCCACTCTCGGAACAGGAAACATTTGAACAACTCAAAGGCTGTGGTTTTGATTCTATAGAACGCTTTACCCAAATTCTCTGCTATCAGGGCTTCATTGCTCAAGTTTAAAAATGTGTGGTCATGGTTATGGAATTACTGCACATCCATATATTTATTTAATTTGGATGAAAGATACTGCTGTTGCATCCAGTTCTATGCTATTAAAAGACACTATAAAACGAATAAATAAAATAATGCTAAGGAACAAAAAAAGATGCAACAGGAATTCGATTACATCATCATTGGTGGAGGCAGTGCCGGCAGTGTTTTAGCAAGCCGTTTAACTGAAGATCCGAACATTTCGGTATGCCTTTTGGAGGCAGGGGACAACGGGGAAAATTGGACCGTGAATATCCCTGCCGCAGCTGTAGTTAGTTTACCGAGCAAAATTAATAACTGGGCTTTTGAAACCGTACCGCAGGCAGGACTGAATGGGCGTAAAGGCTATCAGCCTCGCGGCAAAGGTCTGGGTGGCTCTTCCAATATCAATGCCATGATTTATATACGTGGTAATCAGGCAGACTATGATCATTGGGCTTCTTTAGGCAATACCGGATGGTCTTATCAAGAGGTATTGCCATATTTTATCAAATCCGAAAATAATGAACGCCTGCAGAATGAATATCATGGCAATTCAGGGCCGCTTTCAGTTTCCGATGTACGCACTGACAATCCGCTGCATCAGCGCTATATTGCAGCTGCAAAGGAACAAGGCTACAAAATACTGGATGACTTTAATGGCGCGGAACAGGAAGGGCTAGGCGTTTATCAGGTCACCCATGTCAATGGTGAGCGTTGCAGCGCTGCCCGTGCCTATTTATATCCGCATTTGCAGCAGCCAAATCTGATGGTTTTGACCCAGGCGCTGACGCAGAAGATTCTGATTGAACAGAAAACGGCTATAGGTGTAGAAGTTCAGCATGCCGGGAAAATCAAGCAGCTACGTGCCCGCAAAGAGGTATTGCTCAGCGCTGGCGCAATCCAGTCACCGCAAATTTTGATGCTGTCTGGCATTGGGGATCAGGCTGAGCTGAAAGCGTATCAGATTGAAGTGCAGCATCATTTACCCGGTGTAGGTAAAAATTTTCATGATCATCCCGACTTTATTTTTGGCTATAGTGTTAAAGATATTCAGGGAACTTTCGGCATATCCATCCTAGGCTCGCTGGATATGTTTAAGCAGGTGGGGCGTTATCGAAAGGAACGCCGTGGCATGATTGCTTCAAACTTTGCCGAATGTGGCGGTTTTTTAAAAAGCGATCCATCACTCTCTATTCCAAACTTGCAATTGCATTTTGTGGTGGCGCTGGTCGATGATCATGCACGTAAATTTCATGCCAGTCATGGGGTTTCCTGTCACGTTTGCCTGTTAAATCCGCGCAGTCGTGGTTCGGTTCAGCTGAGCGGTAACAAAATTTCTGATCCATTAAAAATTGATCCTAACTTTTTGGCAGATGAACAGGATTTGGAAGACCTGGTGCAAGGCTTTAAACTCACGCGAAAACTGATGCATTCGCCATCATTATCTGAAATTTATAAACGTGACCTGTTTACCGAGCATGTCAAAACCGATGATGATATTCGCCAGATTCTGCGTGAGCGCACAGACACGGTTTATCATCCGGTCGGCAGTTGTAAGATGGGTGTGGATGACATGGCTGTGGTTGACCCGCAATTACGGGTTTACGGTATACAGAATTTGCGCGTGGTGGATGCATCCATTATGCCAACCGTGGTAAATGGCAATACCAATGCGCCGGTGATCATGATTGCGGAAAAAGCGGCCGATTTGATCCGTCAAAGTGCACTTACGCAGTATGTGGCTTGAATAGACAAGAAATTGTACTGACATCAACTTAAGTTTCATCTATGTTGTAAAACAAGAAAAATAGGAAAAAAGATTATGGCGATGGAACAGCATCAGCTTTTTGAAAGCCTCGATGAGCCTGGAACAGGCGATTCTGACACAGCGGAGGGGCAGTTGCAGCAAGTCTTTGAACTGCAGAAGCAGGTATTTAAAGCACAGACTTATCCTGGTTTTGAACAACGCAAGCAGCATTTGCAAACATTGTATCAAATGGTCGCACAGCATCAGGATGAAATTGCTGAGGCCATCAGCCATGATTTTTCCAACCGCAGTGCCGATGAAACCCGACTGTTTGAAGTGATGACCAGCTTGAATGGCATCAAGCACAGTCTGAAGCATTTAAGAAAATGGATGAAGCCGAGCAAGCGGGAAGTCGGTATTCTGTTCCAGCCCGCCAGCGGCTATGTCATGTATCAGCCTTTAGGGGTTATCGGCGTAATTGTGCCCTGGAACTATCCTTTGTTTTTGGCAATCGGGCCATTGGCACAGGCTTTGGCAGCAGGCAATAACGTGATGCTGAAAATGAGCGAGTACACGCCTGCGTTTTCTGAACTGTTTAAAAAGTTGATTGCAGAAAACTTTGCCCAAAGTCATGTCAATGTCATTACGGGTGATGCACAAATCGCACAAGAGTTCACCCAACTGCCATTCGATCACTTGCTGTTTACTGGTGCAACTTCAATTGCATCACATGTACTGCATGCGGCAGCTGAGCATTTGACTCCAGTCACGTTAGAGCTGGGCGGCAAATCTCCAGTCATTGTGGCTCAGGATGCAGACTTGAAAGAAAGCGCGCGCCGTATCGCTTTTGGTAAAACCATGAATGCAGGTCAAACCTGTGTAGCACCGGATTATGCCATGGTGCATCGCAGTCAGCAGGATGAATTCATCAAAGCCTATTTTGACGTGATTCAGCAGTTTTATCCCGACAGCATTCATGCCAATCCAGATTACACCGCCATCGTCAATGAGCGTCAGTTCGCGCGTTTACAGCATTATTTACTGGATGCACAGCAAAAAGGCGCGCAGCTGATCCAGATTGAGCCGGAAGCGGATGGCAGACGCATGCCACATGCAATCGTTACAGATGTAAATGACAATATGCAATTGATGCAGAATGAAATCTTTGGGCCTATTTTGCCGATTGTCTGCTATGAGCATATAGACGAAGCGATTGAGTATATCAATGCACGTGAGCGTCCTTTAGCCTTGTATTACTTTGGCTATAACAAGGCTGAACAGCAGAAAGTGCTGCATGAAACCCATAGTGGCGGTGTCTGCCTGAATGAAACCCTCATGACCGCCGGAATGGAAGATATGCCGTTTGGAGGCATTGGCGCTTCAGGCATGGGGCATTATCATGGTCATGAAGGCTTTAAGACCTTTAGTCATGCCAAGTCGGTTTTTGTTCGGCCAAAATTTAGCTTGATGAAATTGATTTATCCACCGTATGGAACGTGGATTCAACAGCTGATTTACCGTTTATTTATACGCTAATGGCCCAATAAAAAAGCGCTCGGTTGAGTGCTTTTTTATTACAATATTTATCGGCGAAATCAGCCAATTTTCTTAAACAGGAAGTCATTAATTTTATGACCTTCCTCTAAGCCGCGACGCTCAAATTTTGTTTGCGGACGCCAGTCCGGGCGAGGGTAGCTGTTGCCTTTGCCTGCCATATTTTCAAGATTTGGACGGTTATCTAAAACGTCGAGCATCCATTCAGCATACGGTTCCCAATCGGTCGCTGAGTGGAAAGTACCGCCCATTTCCAGTTTTTGTTCCACCAGTGGCATACGGTCGTGTGATACAAAGCGACGTTTGAAATGGCGTTTCTTTTGCCAAGGATCAGGGAAATACAGCTGTACGGCATTAATGCTGTTATCTGGCATTTCGCGAAGTACCTGAATGGCATCCGCATCAAGCAAGCGTAAGTTGGTTAGACCTGCCATACCGGCTTCATACACACATTGCGCAATACCCGGAACATGGACTTCAATACCGACATAGTTACGCTCAGGGTTGGCTTTTGCCATGAGTACCAGTGAGCGACCCATACCAAAACCAATTTCAACGGTAAGCGGGCGTTCAGGGTGCTCAAACTGCTGACGTAAGTCACCCACCGGATATTCCAAAATTAGGTGACCATATTGTTCAAGCGCAGTACGTTGAGAGGTATTCAGCGGAGATGAACGACGCATAAAAGTGACAATTTCACGATGTTCATTCAAGTTGTCCAGCTCTACGACTTGCTGGTCTAATTGATCGTTCGACATAACTTTGGCAAATGTAAAAAATTCGAATGCGGTATTTTAAGTCCTGAGCCTGACAAGTCAAACTTTTTCATTTTTAAGATGCAACAAAGACAGCAGTGTCTTGTAGTTGTTGTGCCCTTATTTATTATAAGAAGTACCAATCTGTAAGAATTTCTGCTGTGGAAGGATATTTTGACTAAATTAAGAGTAATGCGTATTTTGTAAAATATTGGCTTAGAAAATATGGAAGCGGTGCGGGTCAGAAAATACCTTATTTTAAGGCAATGGTGAGTACGCCAACAGCAATTAGGACAATACCCAGATATTCCTGCACGCTTGGCCGTTCACCTAAAAAAATAACAGCAAATACCGTCACCAGAACTACGCTGAACTTATCAATCGGTGCAACCTGAGATGCTTGACCTAGTTGCAGGGCCCGAAAATAACACAACCATGAAGCACCGGTCGCTAAGGCAGATAAAGTTAAAAACAGCCAGGTCTTCCCTGAAAGCAATAAGGGATTCTGCCATTTGCCTAATCCCCAAACCATTAAACTTAATACCAATACAATAATCACGGTGCGAATGAGTGTGGCTAAATCGGAATCTACCTGGCGTAAACCGACTTTAGCAAAAATAGCGGTTAAAGCTGCGAAGCAGGCAGATAATATCGCCCACATCAACCAGTGATTCGTATTCATATGGCTGCCTATGATTTTTTTAGTTTTAGGTGGCTATCGTAAGAGGGGTATAGAAACGATAGCAGCGATAATCTCATGCTTATTTTAATTCAAAGTTACAGCGGATTATAGCAATCAATAAGTCTGGCTTGCTTCATTTAAACCGGCAACTTCAATATGCTGAGCTTTAAAATTGCTGTACCCCATGGTTCATAGCCCATATATAAACATCACACAGATCCATCACGATTTTTGATAGGTTTTGTGGAAAATCAAAAAACTGGATTTATCTGAAATGATAAAGAAAATCAGACCAGATACCCTGTAATAATGTATTGATTCATACAGTAAGCATGCGCTAATCCATGGCTGTCATCTGCTTGCTTTTCGTTAAGGGAAGAATCACTTGAATGGTTGTGTGACCAGGTTACGAATCAATTTTAAATTCACCGCCAATACGGGAAATTCGGGTGCACATACTATGCAGGCCAACGTACCGGCCTTGCTCAACCGTTGCCGGGTCAAAGCCGATGCCATTATCCTGAATTTGTAATATTAGTTTATGATCGGACTCAGATAAAGAAACCATGACTTCTAGTGTTGAATAGAATACATTGAATGTATTTCGGCTGAAGATGCATTGCATTTCAGAGGTTCCCCATTAAAAAATCACGTATTTCCTCAAATAAAGGCATACATTGATATCAAAACGCCAAAGCACTTTTAAATAGCTGTTTATTTAATAGTCAATATAACAGATTTATCTTTAAGAATATGACTTTATCAAGCCGGATATTTTATTTAAGTACTTAAAATTCAAAATAAAAGCAGCCTGAATGGGCTGCTTCATCTCTCAGATTCAGTTCAAATTTATAACTTAAGAACTGACACGGTCAATCAAGGTACTGCTGGCTTCATTTAAACCCGTCAAAGTGGTTTGTATGCCTTTAGCTTCAAACTTCTGTACCACAGCATTCAGCATATTCACCGAAGTAATATCCCAAATATGCGCATGTGTCAGATCAATGGTGACCTGATCAATGTGTTCCTGAAAGTTAAAAAACTGGAAGAATTTTTCTGAACTGCTAAAGAAGATTTGACCGCTAATTACATAGTGGCGTTGATTATTATGCAGGCTTGATTGTACTTTTACTTCACTTTCAAGCTTGTTGATAATGAACAGTGCAGACAGCAACACGCCAACTAATACGCCTAGAGCAAGATTATGCGTTGCCAGTACCACAATCACCACAGCAATCATCACCACAGCAATCATCACCACATTAAATGAAGCAGGATGCTGGCGGAATTGTTTCACTGATCCCCATTGGAAAGTGGTCAAGGCAACCATCACCATAATGGCCACCAATGCCGCCATCGGCACATAAGCCAGCCAGTCTTTTAAGAATACGACCAGACAGAGCAAGAACACACCAGCCACCAAAGTCGACAGTCGGGTACGTGCACCTGAAGACACGTTAATAATTGACTGGCCGATCATGGCACAACCGGCCATACCACCCATAAAACCACTGACAATATTGGCAATTCCCTGGCCGCGACATTCCTGATGACGGTCAGCCTCGGTCTCAGTCACCTCATTAATCACCGTTGTGGTCATCATGGTTTCAAGCAGACCAACCGTGGCAAGGGTGATGGAATAGGGAAAAATAATTTGCAGAGTTTCGAAGTTAAGCGGGATTTCTGGAATCAGGAAAATCGGCAAAGTATCGGGGAACTGTCCTAAATCACTGACGCTACGCATGTCGGCACCCAGAAATACGGCCAAAGCGCTGAGCACAACAATACAGATTAAAGGGGAAGGAATGGCTTTGCCAATTTTGGGTAGATAAGGAAACAGATAAATAATGCCCAGGCCAAGTGCCATAAATAAATAGCCTAAGCTATCCATTTTGCTGATTTCAGGAAGTTGTGCGACAAAAATCAAAATGGCGAGGGCATTCAAAAAGCCATAGACCACGGACTGCGAGACAAAGCGCATCAGTTTTGCCACTTTAAAATGAGCTGCAATCACTTGGATGATCCCTGTTAAAATCGTGGCCGCCAGTAAATATTGCAGCCCATGATCTTTCACCAGGGTAATCATCAGCAAAGCCATAGCACCCGTTGCAGCAGAGATCATGGCAGGTCGCCCACCAAAAAAAGCAATCGTGACAGCTATACAGAAAGAGGCATATAAGCCTACTTGTGGATCAACCCCAGCGATAGCTGAAAAAGCGATGGATTCGGGAATTAAGGCTAAACCGACCACCAAACTGGCCAATACATCGGTACGGATATTGGAAAACCATTGTTCTTTTTTCAGGTTAATCACACTAATTGCTTTCACAAATTTTAAAGATGCGTATGTTAAAACAAGTTTAATAAAAAATGCATAACAGTTTGAATTGAAAATATGCGTGATTTATACAATATTCAAAAGGTAAGTGATTTTTATACATTTACGCTTTTTTGCAATTTACAGGTTTGATCACTTGAAAGTTTGTTAGAAGCAATTTAAAACAGTAAATAGATATATAACAAGGATCAGGTATGAAGCTTTATTATTCTCCAGGTGCATGTTCTTTGGCATCCCACATTATTTTAAATGAAATTAATGTTGATTTTGACTTGGAGCGCGTTGATTTAAAAACACATAAAACTGAAAAAGGCACAGATTATTACGACATTAACCCTAAAGGTTATGTTCCGGCTTTAGAAATTAATCCAGGTTTGATCCTTACTGAAAACGTTGCCATTTTACCTTTCCTTGCTCAGCACGACCCTAAACAAGATTTGATTCCACCATCCGGGCTTGGGCGTGCCAAAGTTCTAGAATGGTTGGGATATTTAAACTCAGAATTACATGATGCTTATGCGGTTTTCTTTGGTGCTCCCTTGGAAAAAGAAGCAAAAGAAAAAGCCTACGCCGAAATCGACCGTTTATTGACTTATATCGATAAAGCAATTGGCGAGTCAGATAACGATTATCTGGTCGATGATAACTTTGGCCCGGCAGATGCATATTTATTCGTATTAACTAACTGGTCGAATGGTATCGAACATGACTTAATGCCGTATAAGAATATTATTGCCTTGCGTAATAAAGTGGCAGAACGCCAATCGGTACAGATTGCCATGCGTGATGAAGGCCTTATCCCTTAATTTTTTACATTGAATTGATTTGAAAAGCACCTTCGGGTGCTTTTTCCTTTTTTGGTTTTAAAACGTGTTAGAAGTGGAAGGATTGGAGAATGATATTATTGATTTTTAATCAATAGTATTTTGCAAATTCATGAATTTTTATCAATAAGATATTTGAGTATATTGGCCTTATGAAAATATATGATTCAAGGCGAATAAATGAGTAATATTCTGATTGTGAATGGTGCCAAACAGTTTGCACACTCGAATGGCGAGTTAAATGACACCTTGACTGAATTGGCAAATACTGTGCTTGGCGAACTGGGGCATAGCGTTAAAATTTCCCGTGCCGATAGCGACTATGAAATTCAGCAGGAAATTCAAAAATATGTCTGGGCTGATGTCATCATTTACCAAATGCCAGGCTGGTGGATGGGTGCACCGTGGACAGTAAAAAAATATATGGATGAAATTTTTACCGAAGGGCATGGCACTTTATATGCCAGTGATGGCCGATCACGTTCAGATACATCAAAAAAATATGGTTCAGGTGGCCTCATCCACGATAAAAAATATATGTTGTCCTTAACCTGGAATGCACCGATCGAAGCTTTTAATGACCCTTATCAATTTTTTCATGGCGTTGGGGTCGACGGGGTATATCTGCCCTTTCATAAAGCCAATCAATTTTTGGGTATGAAAAGTTTAGAGACTTTCATTGTGAATGATGTGATAAAAATGCCCAATGTCGCTCAATATGAACATGACTATCGTCAACATCTTATGGATGTTTTTGCTTAATTGATCGGTTGTTGAAGGAGTAAATCATGTTGATTGTAATTGCCGATATTCAGATTCGCCCAGGTGACCAGCATCGTGAAAATGTATTAAATGCGTTTAGAAAAATAACACCTGCTGTTTTGCAGGAACCGGGCTGTCACGGCTATGAGTTGCTGATCGATCATGAATCGGACGTCGATTATCAGACCAAAATTCCTGATTCAATTACCATGCTAGAACAGTGGCAAAGTCTTGAACATTTAAATGCACATTTACAGACTCCACATATGCAAGCCTATCAGCAACAGGTTAAAGATGACGTATTGGATGTAAAAATCCGGATGATGCAGAAAGGGCTAAACCTTTAAGTGCATTTTCTTGAAATATAAAAAAGGACTCATTTGAGTCCTTTTTTAATGACTTTAGCTTTATTTAAAGAAATAACCGGTTTCAGGTGAGCTGGCATTGGCCATGCGTTTACGCGGCATACGGCCTGCAAGGAATGCTTCGCGACCGGCTTCAACCGCTTTTTTCATCGCAGATGCCATTAAGATAGGGTTTTGCGCCGCAGCAATTGCAGTATTCATGAGTACACCGTCACAACCCAATTCCATTGCAATAGCAGCATCACTCGCTGTACCGACGCCTGCATCTACCAATACCGGAACTTTGGCATTTTCTTTAATAATCGAAATGGTATGCGGATTTAAAATCCCTAAACCTGAACCAATCAGGCTACCTAAAGGCATAATGGCGACACAGCCCATGCTCTCTAATTCTTGGGCAATAATCGGGTCATCTGATGTATACACCATAATCTCAAAGCCATCATCAATTAATGTACGCGCTGCTTTTAAGGTTTCAGTGACATTTGGATAAAGGGTTTTTTCATCGCCCAGTACTTCCAGTTTCACCAGATTGTGCCCATCCAGCAGTTCACGTGCCAGCATACAGGTACGTACTGCACTGTTGGCATCAAAGCAGCCGGCTGTATTAGGCAAAATGGTATATTTTTCTGGTGGAACGACAGAAAGCAAATTCGGCTGATCAGGATGCTGGCCAATATTGACCCGACGGATGGCAACCGTGACGATCTCTGCGCCGCTGGCCTGAATAGCCAGGTCAGTTTCAGTTAAATCTTTATATTTACCTGTACCAACCAATAAGCGTGAATTAAAAGTACGAGAACCAATTATAAGCGGGGTGTCTTCCATGGGAGCTCCGAATTAGCCGCCACCGACGGCATGAATAATTTCAATTTGATCTTCAGCGCAAATAGGGGTTTGTGCCAGTTTGCTTTTGGAAATGATCATTTCATTCTGTTCTACAGCAAAGCGTTTGCCTTCAAGTTCAAGCTCTTGAATTAGTTCTAATAAATTGGTGCATGTGGTGTTTTTTGCTTCGCCATTTAAATAAATCTGCATCTCTATTTTCCCTTTAATTTTATTTCACGTATTTAAAGGCATTCCACGCCAATACCAGCCAGCCTGCAATCATCAAAGCACCGCCAATCGGGGTAATGGCACCTAAAACGCGGGGTAGGCCCAAGGCCATGACATAGAGTGAGCCACAGAAAAAGAAAATACCAACCTGAATCAGGATAAAACTTGCTTTAATGGGAAGCTGGGGAAGTACTCTGGCTAAAATAGCAAGCGCCAAAAGTCCAAGTGCATGATAGAAAAAATAATCAGTTGCGGTATGCCACCATGCCAATTGCGCTTCAGTTGCACGTGTTTTTAAACCATGGGCACCGAAAGCACCTAGCATGACAGCAAAAGCTAAATTGAGGGCTGAAATTGCAATCCACATAAGCAATGACTACCTGAGTAAATTTGCGCATAACTTAGCATATTCTGGCACTTGCACGAAAGGCAAAAAGCAACATTCCTGCAGCCTATATATAAAAAAAGAGCACGCAGCCCTTTTTTTCAAAATATCATAAAATCGGTTCGATCACTTAGTTGGAAGACTTAATTAGATGACATGGCGACCTTAATTTTTTCCATGGCATTTTTTTCTAACTGACGAATACGCTCGGCAGATACGTTATATTCAGCAGCCAGCTCATGCAGTGTCGATTTTTCATCATCTAACCAGCGACGCTGTAAAATGTTGCGTGAACGGTCATCCAGTTGATCCATGGCATCATGCAGGGCAGAAGTACTTTGTTCCTCGTAGTCTTCTTCCTCAGCTAAACGTGCCGGATCGTAACGGTTATCTTCCAGATATAAGGCTGGAGCGACATGGGTCGAGCCTTCATCATCGTCATCGCCTTGTGCTTCAAAGGCAGCATCATAAGCGGTTAGACGACCTTCCATTTCCAGCACCTGTTCAGGTGTGACATTCAAGTCATTGGCAATGGATTGTGCTTCATCCAGGGTTAATTTTTTACTGGATTTTTTTAGGCTACGTAGATTGAAGAATAATTTACGTTGCGCCTTGGTGGTGGCAATTTTAACAATACGCCAGTTACGAATCACGTATTCATGAATTTCAGCTTTAATCCAATGCACGGCAAAAGACACCAAACGCACACCCATATTCGGGTCAAAGCGTTTAACCGCTTTCATCAGGCCAAGGTTGCCTTCTTGAATCAAATCGCCTTGTGGTAAACCATAGCCTGCGTAACTACGCGCAATATGTACCACAAAACGCAAATGCGACATTACCAGCATTTTTGCGGCATCTAAATCTTGGTCATAATAATAGCGTTCGGCTAACTCTTTTTCTTGTTCAGCCGTCAAAATAGGAATCTGATTGACAGTACTTATATAAGCACCGAGATTTACCCCTGGTGCCGATAATGACAGGGGCATCAATTGATTGCTGCTGTCACTCATGTGTTCTCCTTGAGAGTTGGATGACATAACCATCTTAATAAATTTATCTTAATCCAATATTTCCGTGAAATTAGGAAATTTGGGTAGAGAAATGTAATTTTTTATGCACATTTGAAACGTTCTAGTTTAATTGAAAATAATTAAGATTCAATTAAGTAGTGATACTCAGAATCAGAAATTTTACTCATCTTGCAATTCATCTGATGTATCTGGCAATAACGGCTTACATCTTGCTGACTATGGGGATCTGAAGATTTGAGTAAAAATATGCCGCCTGATTTGTTCTTGATCGCTCGCTTAAGCATCAATAATGGCATGGGGCAAGGCTTACCCATTGCATCAATAATTATTGCTGAATTGGCTAGATCATTCATCACATTCTATATCTGATTAACATTAAATAAATATTAGCAAATTTGGTGCCAAAGCCCAATAAAATTATATAACTTAAACATAAATATACTTATCTAAAATAAGGAAATAATTAGTAAAAAAGAAGCGGAATCAAAAAGAAGATTAATCAAAAAAAACAGTATGAATTGTTATAAACCCGTGTTAAGCTCGTCGCGTATTCAAAATTAATGACACTATTTCAGGTGTCTTAAAATTGAATATTGCAATGGATGTAACCGGGATTTTGTTAATAGTAATACAGAATGATTACAAGCTTAGAAATAATAATTATTTTTAAACCTTGTTTACTCTGCTGTTTGCAACACCGGGTGGTCCTTTAATTAAATACAATGAGGATTAACTTATGACAGCTCGTGAACAAGGCGTAGTTAAATGGTTCAACGACACTAAAGGCTTCGGCTTTATTCAACGTAACGGCGGCGACGACGTATTCGTTCATTTCCGCGCTATCCAAGGTGACGGCCACCGTTCACTTCGTGACGGCCAACGTGTTGAATTCAGCGTAGTTAAAGGTCAAAAAGGCTTCCAAGCTGAAGAAGTGCAACCTTTAGACTAATCGCCTGATTATTCATGAGAACGCCCCAATGTAATTTGGGGCGTTTTTGTTTATAATAGAGTCCTATTTTTCTTGATCATTAAGTTAGAGCACATTTATATGTCATCTGGTTTTGAAACCTTAAATTTACATCCGAAACTGAAACAGGCAATTGATGCTTTAGGTTTCAAAGAAATGACACCTATTCAGGAAAAGGTTTTAAAATTCACTTTGGCTGGACATGATGCCATTGGTCGTGCACAAACCGGTACGGGAAAAACAGCGGCTTTTCTGGTCAGCGTGATTAACGATTTGCTGAATAATCCGATCAAACAACAGCGTTTTCGTGGTGAAGCGCGTGCATTGATTCTTGCACCTACACGTGAGCTGGCTTTACAGATTGAAAGTGATGCCAAGGAGCTTACCAAATTTACCGATCTGCATCTGGTGACTTTGCTGGGTGGGGTAGATTTTGATAAGCAGAAAGCACAGCTAGATAAAAATTTTGTCGATATTATTGTGGCGACTCCAGGCCGTTTAATTGATTTCGTTGAACAAAAAGAAGTCTGGCTGGACCAGATTGAATTTTTGGTGATTGATGAAGCAGACCGTTTACTGGATATGGGCTTTATTCCATCGGTAAAACGTATTGTGCGTTTTTCTCCGCGTAAAGAACAACGTCAAACCTTAATGTTCTCTGCAACTTTTAGCTATGATGTGTTGAACCTGGCGCAGCAGTGGTTGTTCGAACCGGTGACTGTAGAAATTGAGCCGGAAAAGAAAACCAATGCTGATGTAGAGCAACGCGTTTATATGGTTGCTAAAACAGATAAATATAAGTTGTTGCAAGAAATCTTACGTGATGAACCGATTGAAAAAGTCATGATCTTTGCCAATCGTCGTGATCAAGTACGTAAGCTTTATGATCACCTGAAAAAAGACGGTTATAAAGTGGTGATGCTGTCTGGTGAAATTGCACAGGACAAACGCTTGAAAATGCTGGACCAGTTTAAGAATGGTCAACATAATATTATGATCGCAACCGATGTGGCAGGTCGTGGTATTCATGTGGATGGCGTTTCGCATGTGATTAACTTTACCTTGCCTGAACAGTCGGATGACTATGTCCATCGTATTGGCCGTACCGGTCGTGCGGGAACCAGTGGCGTGAGTATCAGTTTCTTGTCTGAAGATGATGCGTTCTATCTTCCGGAAATTGAAAAGGCCATTGGCCAGAAATTACCTTTAACCCGTTTAGAAGGTTACTGTTAATTTTAAGATGTTAATCTAAGTATTAAATAACATGTAAACCAAAAGCCGCTTCAATAAGCGGCTTTTTTTGCTTCTTGATCTAGACATTTTATTGAGTGAATAAGCTGAGATAGACCCTTATTAGAAACTTTAGTTGGCTCGACAAGTAAAGGTTAGGACAGTTTGATAGTCTTCATCACGTGCCAGACTGCCGCTTTTGCCAGCCAAGGTGCCAAGTACCGTGGTTGCAGCCTGAATCATTTGTCCTGTTTTTTCATCAACTACACCTTTTAAGGCGCCATTGTATTCAGTTTTTTCATTCACGATGACAGGGGTGGCTTTTTTACCACAAGTGTTATTGGCTGCGGTAATCGCATTATTTTTAGAAATTAAACTGCTTTTACCGATACCTGTCACTTCATATTGATTATTTTCTTTTTGCACAGCTAATGATGTGGTTGGATTGGATGCACATGCGGTGAGGGTGAGAGCAACGGCAGCTGTTGAAGCGAGTGCAAAGACTTGATTCATCTTTTTCCCCTGGATTGTTTTAAAAAGAATTTGAATTATTTGAACATGATTTTTTGAATGATTTTTGAAGGACTTGTATGAAATATGCAGCTTTATATGAACTCTCTGTGACTGAAAGTTGGTTAAGTTGGCTATTGTGGAGTAGACATTCACTCAACGCTCTAGAGTATCTGAACGAGATTATGCTAATCTTGATGAAATATTTAGTACACAGATATCAAAGTCAATGACGGATTCAGCGGTAGACACGGTTCATCAAAATATTCATCAACGTCAGTCGATTGGGCATTTGGTTGAGCCTGCGCCGAATGCAGAGCAACTGGAGAAAGCCTTTCAGTCGGCTTTGACTGCACCAGATCATCACCGTTTAAAGCCTACCCGTTTTGTGGTGATTCTGAGTGATCAGCGTGAAGCTTTTGGTGAGTTGCTGTCTAAAGCTCTGGCAGATATGGGTGAAACCGATCCGGCTCAGTTGGAGCGTGTTAAGCATCATCCATTTCGTGCACCGCTGCTGGTTTTGGCATTAACCCAGTTTCAGCCCCATCCTAAAGTGCCTAATTTTGAACAAACCTTAAGTTCAGGCGCGGCAATAGAAAACTTCTTATTGTCTTTACAGGTACAAGGCTTTTCAACCATGTGGCGTAGTGGGGCGGTGGTTGAGTCGCCATTGTTTAAGCGAAGCCTGGGACTATCAGAAGATGATTTAATTTCTGGAATTATTTATATTGGAACCGCAGCGAAAGCGATTCCAGCGCGTACAGCAGTGGATACACAAAATTATGTCAGTTATTGGAACAAATAACTGTATTAAATCATGAGTTGAGATATAAAAATAATGTCAGAGTTGAAATTTTCAGATCTTGTTGAACCGGTTGTCATCGATCAAAAAACGGCTTTGCGTGTAACGGTATTAGGGGGTGGTAGTTTTGGTACTGCTATGGCCAATACTGCGGTACGTAATGGTTGCGATACCATGATCTGGATTCGTGATGAAGCGGCAGCAGCAGAAATTAACCAGACCCATATCAATAAACGCTATTTACCCGATTTTGTTTTGGAACCGGGTTTAAAGGCAGTTTTGGATCTGGAAACTGCCGTTTGTGATCGTGACATTATTTTAGTGGCTATTCCGAGCCATTCTTTTCGCGATGTACTGAAACAAATTAAGCCTTTTATTACTTCGCAGGCCGTTATTTCCTTGACCAAAGGGATTGAGGCAAAAACTTTCCATTTTATGAGCGATATTATTCGTGAGGAATTGCCTCAGGTTCCGTATGGTGTACTTTCAGGACCAAACCTGGCCAAAGAAATTATGGCCGGACAACCTGCAGGAACGGTGATTGCCAGCCAATCGGAACTGGTGCGTTATGCCGTACAGCAAGCATTGCATAGTGCATTGTTCCGGGTTTTTGCTAGTGATGATGTGCATGGTGTGGAGCTGGGTGGGGCGTTAAAAAATATCTATGCTGTTGCCATGGGTATGGCTGCTGCTTATAAGGTGGGTGAAAACACCAAGAGCATGATTTTAACCCGTGCACTGGCAGAAATGAGCCGTTTTGCAGTGAAGTTGGGTGCAAATCCTCTGACGTTCCTTGGTTTATCAGGCGTAGGTGACTTGTTTGCCACCTGTAACAGCCCGCTCAGCCGTAACTATCAAGTTGGGTTTGCCCTGGGTTCCGGTAAAAGTCTGGAACAGGCCACTGAAGAATTGGGCCAAACTGCTGAAGGGATCAATACCATTGTGCAGGTGCGCAGCCGTTCGGAAGAGTTGGATGTGTATATGCCAATTACCAGTGCGCTATATGATGTGATTTTTGAAGGGGCTCCACCTTTAAGCATCGCACTTTCACTGATGAAAAATGGGCATCGTAGTGATGTGGAATTTGTTTTGCCTCATAATGAAGTGTAATTTTTTAATAAGATTCTTACCTTCATAAAGCCTGGTTATAATTGCTGCATATTCGAAAATAAGGAAATTTTATGCAACTTACCTTAGTCCGTCATGGTGAAGCTGCTCCAGCAGTGCATGGCAATGATGACAAGCGTCCTTTAACCGAGCGTGGTCATACACAGGCGCAACTCACCGCAGAATATTTAAAGGATATCATCCAGCCAGATGCTTTTGTGGTGAGTCCCTTATTGCGCGCGCAGGAAACCCTGGCACATCTGCAACATTATTTTCCTGATGTGCCAGTCTTGGTGTGCAATAAAATTAAACCCGATGATGATGCGAAGTTGGCAGTGGACTGGTTGTCACAGCTTCCTTATGAATCCATTGTGGTGGTGTGTCATATGAATGTGGTGGCACATATTTCGTCATTGTTGACAGCAGAACCTTTTCATCCGTATGCTTTGGCTGAAGCGCGGATCTATGAGCAGGCAGTCATTGCAACTGGGTTATCAACCCAGTTAAAAAGTTTTATACCAAACGCATAAAATATTAATTAAAACGGCAGAAAAACATTAATGTTGTATTTATGGATGCCTGAAGCCAATGGGGTTTGGCAATGGTCGACTGGAGAGAGCTGGACTCAGGCCTCTAGTCTTGAACAGTTGATTCAAGAGACTCAAGGCTATCATGGGCAAGAGGCGGTTGTATTTTTCCCCAGTCGCGATGTGCAAATGCTGCAACAAAGTCTGACCAAGCCTCAATACAAGAAATTGGGTGTGGACGGGGTAAAATATTTATTAGAAGAATTTGTGGTTTTACCCATCGATTCCATGAAAGTATTGCATCATTTTCAAAATCCCGATCAGCTGGTTATTTTGGGCGTGGCACATAGTACCGTTGAAACCTTGCAACATGCTTTGAACCTCATTCCGGTTAAAGTTATTTCCTTATTGCCTGATTTTCTCATTTTGCCGGTTCCAGAAGTGGGGCAAACCATTATTGCCAACCTGTCCGGGCGCTTGCTGGTACGTGAAAGTGAATTTATGGGAAATTCTGTAGATGATCTGGCACTTTTTTTAGATTATCACCCTCAGGGTCAATCTTATAAAATCAGTAATTTTACTGCTGAACAAATGCAAAGCCTTGAAGCCATGGTGACGCATGAACAGATTGAAACTTTTGATTATGCCGTGCCCTTATTAAAAAAAGCACAACATCATCCTTTTAATGTTCTGCCCAAAGCCAAAAATACCACGGGTGTATCTGGCTATTG
This sequence comes from Acinetobacter sp. NS-4, assembly GCF_037402435.1. NCBI lineage: Bacteria > Pseudomonadati > Pseudomonadota > Gammaproteobacteria > Moraxellales > Moraxellaceae > Acinetobacter > Acinetobacter sp. NS-4. The sequence continues at coordinate 248,130 of NZ_JBBEUE010000001.1, forward strand.
GAAAGCGTGCGCTGCGGTATTGGTTGCTGCTTTAGTGGTTCAATTTGGCTATGATCTAACCCGCTGGTATAAATATAAAAAGGTGGCAGACCAGACTGCACTTCAAGCTGTTGATCAGTATAAATACTGGTTTGGGCAGAGCAGCCGTGTGACCGAGCAGAATTTAAAAAGCCAATTTGAAAGTCATGTGCGCTTAAATAAAAGTGCCAACACCCAAGCTTTGCAGTTGCTGAGCCGTCTTGGGCCGGTGCTCATGCAAAACCAGATTGTGGCTAATCGTGTTCATTACGAGGCTTCAGCTTTAAACATGGAATTGAAAGCGAATTCATCTACTGTGCTGCAAAATTTAATCCAGCAGCTGAATCAGCAAGGCTTTAAGGCAGAATTGGGTAATATTCAGCCGAACGGTGCGGGTGTAATGGGATTGGTGAAAATACAATAATGAATAGCTCAGAAAAACTGCAAAACTCGATTGATCAGTCCATTGAAAGAATCACTGATTATCTGGATCGGCTGTCTGTACGTGAACGTTATATGGTGATCTTTACCACTATTTTTGTTGTGGTTGCGGCCATTGGTTCAGCGCTTTGGTATATGCATGCTGCCGCGAATAAACAGCAGAATCGGGTCAATGATTTAAAAGACATGATGGTGTGGATGCAAAGCAACGCGGTGACCATGAAACCTGCAGATGATTTACAGTTAACTGTGGCAGATAAAGTGCAACGTGTTGCCCAGCAGCAGGGATTATCTGTGGCATCGCAACAAACAGGTGAGCAAATTCAGATTGTGGCAGTGCATGAAAATTATGCCATTTTAGCCAATTTTTTAACCCAATTGACACAAATGGGTCTAAGCCTTGAAAAAATAGAATTAATTTCCGAGGCGGGGCAGATTAAATTAACAGCGACAGTGCAATAATGGGTAAAAATAAAGATCTGCTAAGCATGGTGTTTTGTACAGGCTATGCCTATAATATGGCGACTTAAAAAGCAGTAGACTTTTATAGATATGTTGTATTCTCTTGCCCGCCCTTTGTTGTTTTCTTTAGCACCAGAGCGTGCACATGAGCTAACATTATCGTTATTGAAATCAGCTCATCGCATGGGCATGATGCGTCAAAACGTAGCGTCCAAACCTGTGACCTGTATGGGAATCGAATTTCCCAATCCAGTGGGTTTGGCTGCCGGCTTAGACAAAAATGGCGCTTATATTGATGCCCTGGCTGGACTGGGGTTTGGTTTTATTGAAATTGGAACCATTACACCGCGTCCACAAGCGGGCAATCCGCATCCCCGTTTATTCCGTTTACCTGAAGCCAAAGCCATTATTAACCGTATGGGGTTTAATAATGATGGGGTGGATAAACTGGTTGAAAACGTCAAAGCAGCTAAATTCAAAGGCATTTTAGGCATTAATATTGGTAAAAATGCCGATACGCCGGTTGAAAATGCAGTGGATGACTATCTGATCTGTCTGGAAAAAGTCTACAACTACGCTTCGTATATTACTGTCAATATTTCATCACCGAATACCAAAAATTTGCGTAGCCTGCAAAGCGGCGATGCACTGACCGAATTGTTGCAAACCTTAAGAAAACGTCAGCTTGAACTGGCTGAAGAACATCAGCATTATGTCCCTTTGGTGCTTAAAGTTGCACCAGATCTGACTGCCGAAGATATCGAGTTTATTGCGAAACAACTCATCCAGTTTAAAATTGATGGTTTGATTGTGACCAATACCACCTTGTCTCGTGAAGGTGTAGAAAATCTGAAGCATGGCGATGAAGCCGGGGGCTTGTCTGGTGCTCCGGTATTTGAAAAAAGTACTGCTTGTCTGGCAGCTTTTGCTAAAGCACTGAAAGGTCAGATTCCATTGATTGGCGTGGGCGGTATTTTGTCGGGTGAACAGGCGGTTGCGAAACAGCAAGCAGGCGCTAACCTTGTACAAATTTATAGTGGCCTCATATATACAGGTCCAAGCTTGGTAAAAGATTGTGTTGATGCTTTAAAAACGCCATGAATACACTGGATATCTTCGTACTGATTATTCTGCTCATTGGAGGGCTCAACGGTTTGCGACAAGGATTGGTTTCAGCCTTTGCGAACTTGGTAGGATGGATTTTTGCACTGGTCATCGGTGCAAAATATGCAACTATCCTGGCACCTTCGATGGTCTCACTCAGTGCAGATCCAGTAGTACAAAAAATAGCGGCTTTTGCATTTATTGTCTTGGTCATGGTGGTATTAACCTGGATTATTACCGCATTTCTCAACAAGATATTAAAGAGTCTGAAGCTTGGTCCTCTGAATAGACTGGCAGGCGGTGCTTTTGGCTCTTTAAAAGGTTTAATGATTGTACTGATTACCATGCAGGGCATTGGCCCTTGGGTAGAAAGCTCCCCGCATTGGAAACAGTCTAAATTTGTACAACTCCTTATTCCTTATGCACCCTGGGCGACTGAACTTTCTAAAGAAGCGGCGCAAGGGGCACTTGCTCATATCAAGTCCGATGAAGGTGCGCCGACATCTTCCGACTCATCATCTGATAAAACGCAAAAGCATGTAGCGCGTACAGATGAATCAACAAATAATCCTTTTTATTAATCCTAGCTTGTTTGCGAGGTTGCTATGTGTGGAGTAGTTGGTATAGCTGGTAAATCACCCGTTAACCAAATGTTGTTTGATGCATTAACGATGTTACAGCATCGTGGTCAGGATGCAGCCGGGATAGTAACTTGTCATGAAGGGCGTTTGTTCCTACGTAAAGACAACGGTATGGTACGAGACGTCTTTCATACACGTCACATGCGTGCACTGCTAGGGAATTACGGTATTGGTCATGTGCGTTATCCAACAGCAGGTTCTTCAAGCAGTGCTGAAGCACAGCCATTTTATGTGAACTCGCCTTATGGTATTACCTTGGCGCATAACGGTAACTTGACCAACGCTGAAGAAATTCATGAAGATTTGTTTAAAACAGATCTTCGTCACATGAATACCGATTCGGATTCTGAAGTACTGCTAAACGTTTTTGCACATGAAATGCACAAGAACGGCAAGTTGAATCCATCACCGGAAGATATCTTTGATGTAGTGTCACGTGTACATGAGCGTTGCAAGGGTGCTTATGGTGTTGTGGCAATGATCACTGGACATGGTTTGGTCGGCTTCCGTGATCCAAATGGTATTCGTCCATTGATCTATGGTTCGCGTGAAACTGAAAAAGGCATGGAATATATCATTGCTTCCGAGTCTGTAGCGATTACCGCTTTAGGCTTTAAGGTTGAGCGCGATATTGAACCGGGTGAAGCAATCTTGATTACTTCAGAAGGTGAATTGTTCAGCAAGCAATGTGCTGCAGATCCTGAATATCGTCCTTGTATCTTCGAATATGTCTATTTCGCACGTCCAGATGCAATCATCGACGGCATTTCAGTGTATAAGGCACGTTTGAAGATGGGCGAAAAACTGGCCAATAAAATTATCCGTGAATGGGGTGAGGAGCACGACATCGATGTGGTGATCCCAATTCCAGATACTTCGCGTACTTCCGCTTTGGAACTGGCAAATAGCTTGGGTGTTAAATTCCGTGAAGGTTTTGTGAAAAACCGTTATATCGGACGTACCTTTATTATGCCGGGTCAGCAGCAACGTGAAAAATCAGTACGTCAAAAACTTAACCCGGTTGAGCTTGAGTTTAAAGGCAAAAATGTTTTACTGGTAGACGACTCGATTGTACGTGGTACCACCTGTAACGAAATTATTCAAATGGCACGTGATGCTGGCGCGAAAAAAGTATTCTTTGCTTCAGCTGCACCGATGGTGAAATATCCAAACGTGTACGGTATTGATATGCCGGCAAAAGCGGAATTGATTGCTTCAAACCGTAGCGTTGAAGAAATTCGTGAAATTATTGGTGCTGACCGTTTAATTTTCCAGGATCTGGAAGATTTGAAAGGCGCAGTACGTACCAGTAAAGTACCGGCATTGCAGGAATTTGACTGTTCGGTGTTTGATGGTGTGTATGTGGCAGGTGGTATTGATGCAGCTTATCTCGATAATCTTGAGAATAAGCGTAACGATTCTGCGAAAAAAGCTCAAGACGGCTATATTGATGTCAATATCGATGCTGCATCAGTAGACTTGACTGGCGTGAAAGAAGAATAAATTCTTCTTTCATGCGATGAAAAGCGGGAAATTCCCGCTTTTTTAATTTATGATGAGTAGATAAATACAATGTAATAAAGGAACTTTACATTGAAGAGTGCTGGTTATTCTTTTATTCAAAACAAAAATATGATTTGGTCTGCAAGTATCTGTGTACTTGCGGTGTTGCTTACATTATTTATTTTAAATACCATTTTGGGGTTGAATGTTTTCTATTTTGATCAAACTCAATCCATCTTCTGGCATGTGTTAAGTCCTTATTTGATCGCTTTATTACTGAGTGTGATGGCTGTTTCTATAGGGTATGAGTTTTATGTTTTTCGTTCTGGTGGACATTCACTGGCGAAACAGATGGGGGCTCGTCGTTTAAACTTAATCGAAAGTATTCCTGAAGAAAGTATAGCGCTTAAAATTACCGAACAGCTGGCTGAAACCTTTTTAATTGATACACCTACGGTATATGTATTGCCTGATGAAGTCGGAGTAAATGCACTTACAGCCGGATTTTATCCACGTGATATTGTGATCATTTTAACCTGGGGCGCTTTGCAGAATCTGGATGAATTAGAGTTGTATGGTCTGTTAAGTCATGAGTTCAATAAAATTTTATCGGGTGAAACAGCTGAAAATACGCGTTTAAAAATTCTTTACAGCAGCCTGACGACTTTGAGCCAGTGGGGCAGTAAAATTGCCAAATTGGGCTTTACCAAGCATGGTCAGGCATATAGGCATAAACTTGCGACTTTCTTTGTGGCTATGGGTGGGCTGATCTGGTTGGTTGGAAGTTTAGGGGTTTTGATTACCCGTTTTATTAAATATATTTCACTCGGTAGCCGCACTTTTAAGAATGATCAAAAAACCAGACGTCTGATTCAAAATGATGCCAATGTGCAAACCTTGCTCAGAATTTATGTGCATCATTCAGGCTCACAAATTCATAGCGAATATGCAGAATCCATTTCACATATGTGTTTTGCCAATTCTTTAGGCCCACAAAACTGGATGAATATTCATCCGCGTATTGATCAACGTATTTATGAGTTGAATCCCGGGCTGGTGCAGGATTTACAGCTTGAAAATTTGAAGAAATTACGCAATCAGCCCTTATTTAGTCTGTTCCGTTCGCTTGATGAGTTGAACAGTGAAGTCTATATACCTTGGAGTTCCCCGCAACCCTTGCCCTTGCTGCGCCTGTCACCAATCAGTTTTGCCCTGAAGGATGCCATTAAACCCTTAAATCCAGAAATTCGAAACAATATGCAGCGTCCTGAATTAATCCAGCGTGCATTGCAGACTGCTACGGGTTCGCGAGAAGTGATGGTAGCCATTTTAATGATTCGGCAGTACCGTGAATTTATTCCGGCTGAAGCCGAAGTTAGCCGTGCCATCGTGGATTCATTACTGCATCTGGATGGCCGGGTGCATATCTCGATCTTTTATGAAGCATGTAAAAATATTGGCAGCATGCCTGCGACCATTGCACGACAGTTTTTAATGAAACTGGCGCGAATCATTCAGGAAGATGGTGAAATAGGTCTGCTAGATGCTTTATTACTGGAACGTGTGAAATATGAATTGAATCTGCTGCCTTTACATACCCCGACCTCACTGGAAGATGTAAAGCCGCAGATCGTGCGTTTGATTGATGCCTTGTTGCATGTACAGCAGATTAATAGCCATAATCAGCTCGATGTACGTAAAAAAATTCTGCGACGGGTACTCACGCTAAAAGAGCTGGAAATGTATGCCGAAATTTCAGATGAGCCGATTGATTTGTCAGAAATCTTAAATGATATTGCAGGTTTATTGCTGCGTGACCGCTTAAGTATTTTGGGTGTTGCTGAGCTATGTTTGTGGAATGATCGTATTATTACCCAAGATGAACTGGATGTTTTGCAACTGCTGTATTGGCGTTTTGGTTTTGAAACCGATGAAATTGTTGAACTGATGCAGAAGAAAAATAGTTTGATGATTGTCTAAACAAGTTGCGATAAAATTAGTGATGATTCAATAAAAGCACAGCAAAAAATCAGTAATCTCGTTAGAATACCAAGTATTCAATGGGTGATGAAAAAAGATGATAGGGCATCAGCGTGACATACTGGCAACATTGGGAATCGATATCTGGATTCCCCGGGATGCTGTATGTCAAAAAATGCCCTCTTCATCAATCTGGCGCGACCAGACTGCACCTGAATACCAGACTGAAATTGTGCTGGCAAAAGCGCCAGCAGTCTTGCCATTAGAGCTTAAGGCCGATCCTGAGCAAGCGATTGAGCGTATAGAACCTGTCAAGGCTCCGGTCTCAGCAAGTACAGAAAAAGTTGAAGTTGTTGCTGAAGCCATCGCAGAACGTGCAGCGCTGCAAATTGCAGCTTTTCAATTGCAAGCCTTAAGTTTGCCACATTGCGTCATCGTGGTTGATGCAACCGAAATGAGCGCTGAGCAGCAGCAGCTTTGGAGTAATATTCAACAGGCAATGCTGGCTGAATATTATGAATTGCAGTGGCCATTTCCTTTAATGAATTTTCAGGATGGTCACGGAGCGGAGAGTTATGTGCAAGGCTTTCTCGATGCAATAAGTGCAGATAAAAATATTATCTTTCTCGGGCAATGTACTTATTTTAGACATTCCAAAAGTATCAATTTGGCTGGTTTGCAGGAAATGCTGGATCAGCCCTTATTAAAAAAACGCTTGTGGCAGTTTATGCAAAAAAGGCCGCAAAACACGGATGGAACATGAAGCAGAAAGTTGTCGTTTTTAGCCAGTTAGATCAGGATATCCTTCAGCGATTACAACAACAATATCATGTAGTCATGATTAACCCGAAACTTGGGGATATCAATGCGCAGCTACTTGAACAGGTTAAAGATGCCGATGCAATGATTGGCGCAGGGCGTCTACTCAATGCAAGTAATTTGGCTACAGCACAACAGCTTAAAATTATTTCAAGTGTCAGTGTGGGTTATGACAACTATGATCTGGCCTATTTAAACCAGAAAAAAATCTGGTTATCCAATACCCCGCATGTATTAACCGAAACCACTGCCGATTTGGCTTTTAGCTTAATGCTGAGTGCAGCACGAAAAGTTCCTGCTCTTGATCAATGGACCAAGCAGGGCAATTGGCAACGTACCGTCGGGATGGCGCAATTCGGGCAGGATATTTTTGCCAAAACCCTCGGAATCATCGGTTTGGGAAATATTGGAGCTGCGATTGCACGGCGTGGTTTTTATGGTTTTAACATGAACATTCTGTACCACAACCGCCGTGAAAAACTGGAACTGGCGCAACCGTTAAATGCCCGTTATTGTGCTTTGGATGAATTGTTGCAACAGTCCGATTTTGTTGTGCTGGCTGTTGATCTCAATGCAGAATCTAAAGCGCTGATGGGTCAGCACGAGTTCGATCAAATGCAGTCACATGCGGTTTTTGTCAATATTGCCCGTGGTTCTGTGGTGGATGAGCAGGCGCTCATTGAGGTACTCAAAGCCGGTAAAATTTTTGCCGCTGGCCTAGATGTCTATGCAAAAGAGCCTTTACAAGAATCTGAACTTTTTGCTTTGGAAAATGTAGTGACTTTGCCACATGTGGGTTCTGCGACTGCAGAAACACGTAAAAAAATGGCTGAACTGGCTTATCGTAACTTGGTAGATGCTCTGGAAGGGCGCACACCTGCGTATGTGCTGAATCCTTCCTTTTCTTAAAATTTGATAACACTTCATTGCAAATTGCTCCAATTTTCAATGTTATAGTCTGATAAATCTTAAAAAAGCAGTTTGAGAACATCACATTGAAACGGTTTTTATGGGCTTGCAACATCGGTTTGCTTTCTGCAATGGCATTGACGCACAGTGCGAATTTCAATTCAATGCCGCAATTTAATGTTCCTGAAATCGGCAGCGGCATTGGTTTGATTGACCAACAAAAAGAAAAAATGATTGGCGAAAAAGTATTCCGTGAAGTGCAACATCAAATGTCGGTGCTGCAAAACCCATGGTTGGAAGACCAGTTAGGTGATGTATTTTCCCATATTCTAAGCCAGACCCAGCTGGGACAGCCCATAGGTCTGGTGATTATCAATGATCCGCAAATCAATGCTTTTGCTGTTCCCGGTGGACTGTTTGCCATCAATACGGGGATGGTGACATCTGCCCGAAATATCGATGAAGTGGCTGGAGTGATGGCACATGAAGTGGCACATGTGTCACAACGTCATTACAGTCGCTCGCAAGAGGCGTTTAAGGGGCAAGGCCTGTTAACTGTGGCAGGATTACTGGTCGGTGCGCTGATTGCTTCCCAAGCTGATGGTGATGCAGGGACTGCGGTGATGCTGGGTTCTCAGGCGGCGTTAATGGATAAACAGCTGAACTATAGCCGTAATCAGGAGCAGGAAGCAGACCGGATTGGGATGCAATATATGTATAGCGCTGGCTTTAATCCGCAAAGTATGGCCGACTTTTTTGAAGTGATGGATCGGTCAACCAGCAAGGTCAGTTTCTTGCCTGACTTCTGGTTAACCCATCCACTCAGTACCGAGCGGATGAGTGAAGCTCGTTTAAGAGCCAATCAATTCCCTCTGGTAAAATCAAGCTTGCATGATGAAGATTTTGAAATACTGAAATGGTACAGCAGGGTCATTTCTAATCAGGCGACAGAACAGCAATTGCAAGTTTTGGCCAATCGCAATAATTTTGCCGGCCAGCTGGCATTGGCTGCATTTTATTTAAAACAGGGTGATTATGTTCTGGCGCAGCAGGTTTTGAATCAGGCGAAAGCACAGCAGCGCTTAAATAATTTATTGGTTTTAATTCAAACCGACATTTATCTGGGACAGAATAAAAACGAGCAAGCCTATCAGGCCATTCAATCAGCAGCACGGATTATGCCGGAAAACCGGGCTTTGGCTTTTAAACTGGCAGAAGTTTATATTCGCCAGAAAGATGCTGCGCAGGCACAGAAGCTGATTCAGCGATTCACCAATAAAAACCCGCGTGATATACAGGCCTGGCGCTTGATGCAGCAAGCTGCAAATCTCGATCAGCAGTCAGCGTTTAGAACCGTGAATGTATTGCGATATCGGGCAGAAGTGGAATACTGGTCGGGATCGGAAGAAAATGCGATTAAATCCTTATTGCATGCACAACGCTTGACGAAAGATAATGAACTGTTGGCTGCAAAATTAAAACTGCGCATCAATGAAATGCAAAAAGAACGACAGTTAAGAATTTAATTCAGGATTTGGGATTTAAATTTGAAATAGCTATTTTACCTTTACCGTGCTGATAAAAATAAGGAGTTGCAGATGATAGAAGGTCAATGCTTATGTGGGGTGGTGAAGTATCGTTATCATGCTGAGATTGAAAAAACCATCATCTGTTATTGCAAGCACTGTCAAATGGCGCAAGGCTCCATCTTTGGATGGAACAGTCCCTTGCAGAAATCAAAATTTGAAATTACTCAAGGCATTAAATTTCTAAAAGAATATTTTCATAGTCCACATAAAGCACGGGTGTTTTGTCAGAAATGTGGCAGCCCGATCTATTCATATCGCTTGGATTTACCGGATATTATCCGTTTACGTTTAGGGACGGTAACTCAAGGTCATGTATCTGCGCCACCCGAACAGGCTTATGTGCAATACAAACCTGATTTTCTGCATATCGATGAATAAAATCTGCTGCTAGAATGATTATGCCTATGATAATCTTTATGTCTTGTGAATTTTAAATAATGAACAGAATCGATTTATGAAAAAAATATTATTGGTTTTATCGGTATTGGGGTGTGTGGGGTTAAATACGGCTTTTGCAGGCGTGGAACAATATGTCGCAGCAGTGGATCAAATCTCTGAGCAGTACAAGCAGGAGAGCAGAAACTTTTTTAGCAGTTTAAATGCGCAACAGACAAGCTTTACGTCACAGCAGCAAACACAGTACTGTGCAATTGTGGGTCGTTATATAGATCGGTTATATCAAGCGGCAGATCAGAACAGGGATTCTTTGGATCTTCAATTTAGACAAATGACTCGGCAAGATGTGATTAATCAAGTCATGTCATCAAGAGAAATGCTGATTTTGAAAAAATATAATATTCAGTGTGATCTGAAATAACAGAAAATATTTATGAGGGATTAGGGGGAAACATTTGAACTGTCTTTGAATAAAGGCAGTTCAACGATAAAGAACGATTTTAGGAGTGGGGATTAGCCAAGTTTCGCTTTAATTTTAGCTGAAACCTGTGCAGGATCGGCGCGCCCGGCTATGAGCGGACGCAGAGAATTCATCACCTTACCCATATCTTTCATGCTAGTAGCTTCTTGAGCAGTAATCGTCTGCGCAATAATAGAATCAAGCTCTTCCTCAGTCATAGCTTCTGGTAGAAATTGAGATAACACCTCAACTTCGGCTTGTTCCTTACTAGCTAAATCATCTCGACCAGCACCTTCAAAGGCTTTGATCGATTCTTTACGTTGTTTAATTTGCTTTTCAATGACCGCAAGAACTTGAGCGTCGTCAAGTTCTTTGCGCTCATCGACTTCGATTTGCTTAATTGCTGCCTGTAGACCACGAATCACCGTTAACTTGGACATTTCTTTAGCACGCATAGTGGCTTTCAAAACATCGGTTATTTGGTTTTTTAAAGTAGTCATTTATTTAGTCCAGGCAGTCAATCACAAATTAATCTTAGTAAAGGCGAGTAGTACGTACTGATTCACGCGCCAATTTCTTTTGGTAGCGTTTAACAGCAGCAGCTTTTTTACGTTTACGTTCTTGAGTTGGTTTTTCATAGAATTCGCGTTTACGAACGTCAGCTAAAACACCCGCTTTTTCGCATGAACGTTTGAAACGACGGATAGCTACGTCTACTGGTTCGCCTTCTTTCAATTTAACTTGTGGCATGAAGAATCCTCATTAAGTTATGGATAAGATCTAGGCTGTATTGCCTTGGATCACAAGTGAAGGACAGTATTTTACTCATTTACATCTCATATCACAAGTCTATAATAGCTTTAGCAATATTTAGATACGGGTAAAAGGCAGTTTAATGATCGTTCTGGGCTTGGAAACTTCTTGTGATGAAACTGGGTTAGCACTCTATGACAGTGAAGTCGGCTTAATAGGACAGGTGTTATATAGTCAGATTAAACTGCATGCAGAATATGGTGGCGTGGTACCGGAACTGGCTTCACGCGATCATGTGCGCAAGTTAATTCCTTTAATTAATCAATTGCTTGAACAAAGCAAGATTAAAAAATCAGACATTGATGCAGTGGCTTATACACGTGGTCCCGGTTTAATGGGGGCATTAATGACTGGTGCTCTGTTTGGTCGTACCTTGGCGTTTGCGCTAAATAAACCGGCTATTGGTGTACATCATATGGAAGGTCATATGCTTGCGCCACTGTTGTCTAAAACTCCACCAGAGTTTCCGTTTGTGGCGTTATTGGTGTCTGGTGGACATACACAGTTGATGGCAGCACATGGTATTGGTCAGTACGAATTGCTTGGTGAATCCATTGACGATGCTGCCGGTGAAGCTTTTGATAAAGTGGCAAAGATGATGGGCTTGCCTTATCCAGGTGGTCCGAACATCTCAAAACTGGCTGAGCAGGGGAATCCTGAAGCCTTTGCTTTCCCGCGTCCGATGTTGCATCAAGGTCTGGATTTTTCATTCAGCGGCCTAAAAACGGCAGTTTCGATTCAGTTAAAAAAAGTGGCAGGTCAAGGTCGCGAAGCCGATATTGCAGCAAGTTTCCAGGAAGCACTGGTCGATACACTGGTAAAAAAATCGGTAAAAACCTTGAAACAGACCGGTTTAAAACGTCTGGTGATCGCTGGTGGGGTAAGTGCCAATAAACGTTTACGTGAACGTTTGGAAGCCGATTTGGCCAAAATCAAAGCACAGGTTTATTATGCTGAACCTGCACTGTGTACAGATAATGGCGCGATGATTGCCTTTGCCGGTTATCAGCGTTTAAAAGCAGGCCAGCATGATGGCTTGTCTGTGACCACTACACCGCGCTGGCCGATGACGGAGTTGACTAATCCAAATCAAGCTTAAACATTCGAAATAAAAAAGAGGCGTAATGCCTCTTTTTATTTACTTAAAAAGCTGTGTTGTGGTTTTGTCCTATATTCAACAAAAAGGCATATTTTTTGAATAGCTGGCAAAATTCTAGACACCTAACTATCTCTTGATGGTGCTGTTCCTAATCTAATAGGAAACGTTGAGATGAGAATCAGGTTTGCATTTTGAACAGTAGAGCATCTTCAGATATTCAAATAAGTTTAAGTATTTTGATCTTTAAGTCCTAAGTAAAGGGCGATTTTAGGAATTCTGGATAAAATAAATTGTTCTAAGCACAATACAACAATGAGCGATAAACCGAGCAAAGGCAATGCAATACCCAAGATGATCATGGTCAATTTTAATGCCCAGCTTAAACGTCGGGACAAAATGATTGGAGGAGCTCCAAGTACAGCCTGAGGTTTACGTTTAAGCCACATCATTAAGCCGCTGATAGACACAAGAATAAGGCAAAACAGGGTCACGACACCAATAACGACATTGATCCAGCCTAAAAACCGACCTTCATGAATAGCAACACCATAAGCAATTAAACGGTCTAAAAATGCTTGATCGGCAAACTTTTTATGCTGTGTGATTTGACCATGATCATCAAAGATAATCTTTTCTCTTAAGGGACGATTTTGTGCTTGAGATTCTACAGTCCAAGGCTGCTGCATATCTTGAATTTCGGGTTTAATTAAAACTGGATTTGCCAAGGCAAAAGTAGATGCTTGTGCTGTGATTTTATCCAGTGTTTGATTTTGAGCTGCATTTAAATCTGCAGCATGCATTTCACCATGATGCGCAGATTTTTGCTGCTTTGTGAGCTGATTGAATACATGCTGCTGATGCTGTGCCTCGGCTTTGCTGCTGCTGGTCCAATCCTGATGGATTTCTGTATGCGCCGACCATTGACGGATATTTTTTAGCATGGCACCCCAGGAGGCAGACCAGGGTAAACCCGAAACAATCAAAAACAGTACAATTGCTGAAATCCAGAAACCGAGCACACTATGGATGTCTTTCCAAAAACTTCGTCCTGTACGGTTTAGACGTGGATATAGCATGCCGCCCAGTTGCAATTTTCCGCCTTTGCCTAGCCACATGAAAATACCGGTAATGATGAGCACTACAGTCCATGAAGCGGCAATTTGCATGAGATGTGAACCTTTGTCACCCAGCATAAATTCGCCGTGTAACAAGAAAATTTGCCGAGTAAATTCATCATTTTGATTGATGACTTTTAAAATCTGCAAATTTTCCGGATGCACATAGACTTTAATCAGCTGGTCTTGCTGTGCAACTAAAATTCTTGCTGCCGCATCTGGATAAGGCGGCATTTGATAAGCTGAAAATACAGCATGGGGAACGGCATTTACAGCGGCCTGAACCTGAGCAGAAGCAGGCTGCGCATGCTGAATGATTAAATGGTCATAAGGCCGATCAATATAGGCATCAATCTGCGGTTTGAATAAATATATTAAACCTGTGCAAGAAAGCCAGAGTATAAAGGGAATACAAAGCAGTCCCGCATAAAAATGCCAGCGCCATACCGTATTGTAGTGCAAGCCCTGTTTTTGAGCCTGTGGTGCATCAGTGGGCTGAGAAAAATTGGAATGTGTCATAAGCATCTCGAAATAGAGATAAAAGCATTTGGGCTTCTATCTCTAGGCAACTATTCACAAGCAGCGCTTAGAAGCGGTACTTCGCACCTACAGTCAGGTTTAACGGCATTGCATATTGGGGGACTGTGCCTGAACTTGAAGTATTGATGCGACCATCTGCCAGATAGCTAACTCCCTGATCATAATAAGCTTGATCGGTAATATTTTGAGCAATAGCAAATAGCTGTAACTTCGGGGTTGCTTGATAGTTGGCACTCACATCTGTGGTCAGTGCACCTTCATTCAGCTGTGTATGTGCGGTATTGTTCCAGTAATCGGCAAAGTCTCGTAACTGCGCATTCAGATTGAGTTTGTCTGTGGCTTGCCAGGATGCACCCAGTATGGCATTCCACGTCGGAATCTGGCCTAACTGTTGTCCTGTGGGTGCTATATTAGCACCCAGTTTTGATTGGGTGAGCTCAGACTGAGTGCGTGTATATCCAGCATTGAGGTTGAGACGGTCATTGAGTTGCCAATCTGCAATGAGTTCAAAACCTTGCATTTTTGCATTCCCCGCATTGATATACTGGCGTAAATTTGTGGCCGTGCTTACACCGGTATTGCAGTAATTATTGGCACTGCTGCAGTTTGTGCGCACGGTTGCATAATCAATGTAGTCCTGAACTTTATTATAGAAATATGTGCCAGAAAAATTTAAATCTTGATGTTTAAAATCGAAACCAAACTCGGTACCACGGTTGGTTTGTGAACTTAAGTCGGTGTTGGGTACCGTGTAGTTAGCACCACTGATAAAACTACGGTACATCTGGTTCAGCCCGGGTGCAGAGAAGTTTTTATAACTCGCACCACGCAAATCAAGCTGATCATTCAGATGATATTTAAAACCTATTCGCGGGCTAAAATGGCGTTCATCCTGATCCGCCAAGTTATTTTGAATGGGGCTACCACTATATTCACCATAAGTTTTTGCTTTGGAAGCCTGCCAAAAATCTTGCCGTAAACCTAAGGTAATATCTAAGGGAAGACTGTCGGGCTGATACAAAGCCTGAGCAAAAATGCCTGCGAACTGGTGGGTCGCTTCTGCGGTAATTTTGCCTAAAGCACCTGAACTATTATAAATATTCAGCGGATCTTTCACCTCGATTTGACGATAGTCAACCCCCAACTTAATGTCGTGTAAGGTTTTCCATTGCGTACTTGCAGTCATTGAGCTACCGAAACTATGGTATTTTGAAAATTCTTTTTGGCTGATATTGGCTGTGCCATTATTCGGTGTGGCCAAGCTATAGCCGGCATTAGACACATTCTGCGTATTCATTTCATTGCTTTGATACCAGCCTAAAGTATTTAAGCTCCAATCGGATGAAAGCACAGTTTTCCCGCTTGCAGCAATGCGGTAACTGTTCCATTCATTTTCAGCATTTTGATATTGCAAACCATTTTCTTGGGTTTGGCTGGCTTGTAAGGCAAGCCAATATTCATCCTGCTGATTTGGGGTATAAACGGCTTTAACATTTAAGCTATCCACCTGAGTCTGCGTTTTACTCATCTCGGGGTGGCGGTATTGTTTCGGCGTCTGCCAATAACCATCAGACTGGCTACCGTCATAACTTAAGCCAATTTTTAACTTTTCTGACAGTTCAAGCCCCTGGCTGGCCCCGTAGCTTGCGGTATTAAAACTGCCATAACTGGCATAAACTTCGCTGCCTTGCGCAGGCTGGCGTGTGACGATATTAATCACACCGCCCATAGCCATATTGCCCCATAAGCTGGTTGCGCCACCGCCACGGATGACTTCAATACGCTCAACTTGCTCTTTAGGAATCTGAGCCCAATTAATGGTTCTAAAATATGGATCATTGGCTGGAATGCCATCTAATAAAACCAGAGTTAAACCATTGGTGGACGTACCGAAGCCACGAATGTTTAGCAATTGTCCGGTAGGATGAATTTGGGTAGATAAGCGGGCTGGAGCAAATACCCCGGGAATTTTATTGACGATTTGATCAATGCTGGTTTGGGGTGCATGTTGTATTTGTGCATGCTGGATAATCGTGGTGCTCATATCCATGTCTTTTAAGTCACTGCCACGGCTTGCCATGACCGATATGGTTGCTAATTGCTGTGGCTTTTTTACATTTTCATCTTCTGCATAACTCAGGTTGCAGGTCAAAATTGCCAGTGAAAGTGTACTGAATTTAAATAAATGGTTCTGTGTGTTCATTACATTATTCCGCCCGGATGAGGACATAAAAGGAAATGCAAAACTGCGTGCTTTAAACACGAAGTATGAATAATTTTTCAAACACCAGCTTATGGTGTGAACACGACAGGAACAGGTGGGGCCCGGTTTTGAAAGAGAAAAAAGTAGAGTTTCTGATGCAGCTTAAAACTGTAAACATGCAGAGGGCGAGGCACTTTGCACAGTATCAATGCCAATAACACCAAAAGGCAGGCCAAAAAAACGGGATTAAAGTTTTGACTCAACACTAAGCAGAATTTGCAATATGAGTCTGTACTATGCAAGGGATTTTTCTTGGTACTGCTCGATTCACTTTGGAGCAAGGGTTCATGCATATGATGCTGTGCATGTTCTAATTTGACATGCTGGGAATGTGGCTGGGGTTCTGTGAAAATAGCAAGTTGTTCACAAACACCAAAACCAAGTTCTGGATGCTTTTGTAAAATAGGCGTAATAAAGACAGAAAGCTGCATCAACCATGCAAAGATGGCTAAGGTAATGGTTGCTTTCTGAGTAAATGAACGCAAAATGAATTTACCGATGTGAAGGTGTACAGAAGATGGTGTTTCTTAATAGCGCAAAAGTCGATAGAGATAAAGAGAATAATTTTTTTAGTTACATTATTTTAGCCAGCTTGGGCTGTGCAACCTTACATCACTAATTTTGCTATCCTCTAGTAGAATGAATGAAACAGAAATTTATATTTCCTGTGATTGACATGATATTGACAGTTAGGGTCTGGGTGTTTATTAAGTTTAAAGACATCATATCAGTTTAAAAATAAGGTAACCCCTAAGGCATAACAGCTTTGTTTAAAGTTTTATTTTTAATAACTTATACAAGTTATATTAGAGGTGTTGTTCACAATGATTTTTGTGATCAATTTAAAACCCAAAAAAACTGCTTAATTAAAAAATCCCAGACTCATCAGTCCGGGATTCTTTGTGGATTGGTCACTTTCCAGTCCGATATTTAATCAGGGTGTTGCTTTCATTACATCGCTTTCAACTGCTGCGACCCGATCCAGTGTTTCGAGAATTGATAGGCAGCACGACCTGAACGCTGACCACGACCCTGACACCATCTTAATGCTTCAGCACGAGTTTCTTCAGTCATTGGCATATCAGCTTTGGCCAAATAGTGCTGCACAATTTCCAGATACAGGTTTTGATCCATCGGATAGAACGACAGCCACATGCCGAAACGGTCAGACAGTGAAATCTTTTCTTCAATCGCTTCTTGCGGGTGCAGCTCGGTATATTGTGGAACATCGACACGTGTGACCGGAGTATTTTCATGCATAAATTCAGGCAATAAATGTCGGCGGTTACTGGTCGCATAAATAATAAAATTGCTTGCACCGGACTGTAATGAGCCATCCAGCACACTTTTTAAACTGCGATAATTTTCATCTTCTGCGTTAAAAGCCAAATCGTCACAATAGACAATGAATTTTTCCGGACGACCAGCAATGATTTTTTGAATTTCCGGTAAGTCTGACAAATCATCACGTTCAATCTCAATTAGGCGTAAACCTTGCGATTCATATTCAGTCAGCAGGGCACGTACAATAGAAGATTTTCCTGTACCACGTGAGCCGGTCAGTAACACATCATTAGCCGGCAAGTCTTTTAAAAACTGCAAGGTATTTTGAGTGACTTTTTCTTTTTGTTTCTCAATACCTTTTAAATCGTCCAGATAAATTTTTTTCGGCTGTTGAATGGCTTTCAACTGTTTATCTTGCCATTTAAAGGCAGAGGCGGAAAAGTTGGTTTCTTGTTTCAGTTCGGGTAAGTTTTGCTGTAGCTGTTGGAGTACAGTAGCAAGGGCTTGTAAGATATTGTCGGGTAAATCAATTGTTGCCATGATTGTTCAGCTTTATGCGTACGAAATTAAAAGAAGAATTTACTTGGGACTGTATACCAAATAGTCATAGTTTGCCAATTGAATCGGGGGTATGATGGGTGAATAATCAATTAAGTATTGTGCACATATGTTGTTTGATCACCTATTGAGAATAGGACATAATAATGAAAGTGTTTGAGGGATAGATATGCTATTTACAGACTTCACGACAGATATTAATCCACATCAAGCGTATCGTATAAAAAAATTAAAAGGCCAACTCGCAGCGGCAGAAACCTATGAAGAATGGAAAAGCATCGCCCTAAAAATAGATGAAGAATCCGGTGCCCAAGAATGGAAATATGACAACTGTTCCCCCTATTTCGATGCCGAAGTTATTTCCTATCGCTTAAGTTTGCTAAAACGCTATCGTTTTCAAAAGCGCACCCAAGACCTGATGTATATATTACGTGAAGGTCTTACCTACGATATCGCCAATATTGCCCATCCCATGCTTTTTGCGGCAACTTATGTCGGCACCAAAAAAATTATTGAAGATTATGTGGAAGAAGTCAGTGAAAGCCTGGCATATATCGCATCCTCGTCTTGTCATTGTTTGTCGATGTCGGAAAAAATAGAATTTTTCCAGCATTGTAAAAAGGCCTATGGTCAACCTGCAATCATGTTTTCGGGTGGGGCAACATTGGGGTTGTTTCATACTGGGGTGTGTAAGGCACTGCTTGAGCAGGATTTAATGCCCAAGGTGTTATCCGGTTCCAGTGCTGGAGCGATTATGACCGCCATGCTGGGGACTTCAAAACCTTCAGATATTTCAGGTCTGTTAAATGGCGAAAACTTTTTTACAGAAGCATTTCACTTCCGTAAATTTAATGAAATCATCAAAGGCAATGGTGGTTTTGCCGATGTTAAATATCTGAAAAAATTCCTGGTTGAAAATCTGGGTGATGTGACATTTGAAGAGGCATTTAAAACCTCGGGTTTGAATGTCAATGTAGCTGTGGCGCCATATGATGCCTCACAGGACGCTCGCATTATGAATGCCTATACATCTCCAGACTTGCTGGTTTGGAGTGCGGTATTGGCTTCCTGTGCCGTGCCAATTTTATTTCCACCGGTGAAGCTGACCAGTAAACGTCAGAATGGTCAGCTTACCCCATATATGGCAAACACGCGTTGGGTGGATGGCAGTGTAAGAAGTGATTTTCCACAAGAGAAAATGGCCAGGTTATATAACTTAAATTACACCATCGCCAGTCAGGTGAATCCGCATATTGTGCCGTTTATGCAAAGCGATTTGGAGCGTTATCGTAGTGACATGCTGAGTTGGCCTGAACGGATTATTCGCCGTCAAGGCAAGGTGATTGCCAGAGGCCTTATGGACTTTAGCCGGGGACGGATGGGTAAAATCCCCCCGATACGTCGGCTCCTCGATCATGGCTTTGGTGTAGTCAACCAAGGCTATTATGGTGATTTGAATATTGTGGGAAATTATAGCTTACGTCACTATAGTTATATGTTTCAGAACCCGCGTCCATATTTGTTCAAATTATTGCAACGTGAAGGTGAGCGGGCAACCTGGCCAAAAATATCCTCTATTGAAACCCATGCTCGAGTGGGTAAAACCATTCAGCATTGTTTAGAGCTTTTAAGTTATCAGCATGATCCAGAACAGAAAACCGCAGAATTTATTGCAGTTTAAAAAAGAGGATTTTGCCAACATCCCATTACAGCTGTACACCAAGCCCAAAAGTTTAACTTTTGGGCGTTGTTTATACACATTTGAATATCAGCAGCAACGCTATTGGTTAAAGACTCAAACCCTCAATATTCATCCGGACATCGAAGCCGGCTTTGTGCAGGAACTCAATTTTTATCGGCAATTTCTAGATCAAGCAAAAACGGTCAATTTTTTATTGCCTTTTCAAATAATTTCCCATTTTAAAAACGCCATAGAAACTCAAGGGCAGGGTGCAACAGCATTGCTATTGGCGCATGCGCATGTGTTTCTGGATGACTGTACTCTCCAATCAGTTCAACAGATCAAACAAAAAATATTGCTGTTACTGGATGCTGTGGAACAATTGCATCAACTGGGCTGGGTGCATGGTGATTTAAAGCGAGAGCATTTTGTTGAGTACCAAAAGCGCGCCTGTTTAATCGATTTTGAACAGGTAGAAAACATCAATTCAGCACAACAGCAGAAAAACCTAACTGCAACCCCACGCTATATGGCGCCCGAACTTTTTCACTGTGCAGATAAAACCGTACAAACCGATATTTATGCTTTAGGCATTATTCTGTATGAATGGTTAAGCGGGCAGCGTTTGACGGCAAAAAATTACAAGGATTGGGCCTATTTGCATTGTCAGTGCTTAAGTATTGAACTTCCACAACATTTGCACGTATTTGAAAAGTTATTGATGGGCATGTTGGCCAAGCAAAACAAGCAGAGATTTGCCGATATTTACGCGATAAAACAGCTCTTACTCACTGAAAATGCTTAAGAAAAATACAGGAAAACATTTTTTGTTTCTTATTTAAACAAACAAGTGGATTTTTCATAAAAAGGTCTTGTCATGCGTAATCGATCTCTATAATATACACAGCCATTGGGGACGTGGCGAAATTGGTAGACGCACTGGATTTAGGTTCCAGCGCCGCAAGGTGTGAGAGTTCGAGTCTCTCCGTCCCCACCACTTAAATATCAACATAGCTTGATAATTAGGTAACAGAGGATTGGTGTAATGGTAGCATGACGGTCTCCAAAACCGTTCGTCAAGGTTCGAATCCTTGATCCTCTGCCAAGCTTTAAAAATCCAACTACTTGGTTGGTACCCTGATGGGGACGTGGCGAAATTGGTAGACGCACTGGATTTAGGTTCCAGCGCCGCAAGGTGTGAGAGTTCGAGTCTCTCCGTCCCCACCATCAGATTAGAGCAAGGTAAAGAGCCTTGCTTTTTTGTTGAAAAAATCCAGCATAAAGTTGGTGCCCTGATGGGGATATGGCGGAATTGGTAGACGCACTGTGTTCAGGTCGCAGCGCCTTCTGGGCGTGAGAGTTCGAGTCTCTCTATCCCCACCATCAGATTAGAGCAAGGTAAATGCCTTGCTTTTTTGTTGTAAAAAATCCAGCACTAAGTTGGTATCCTGACGGGGACGTGGCGAAATTGGTAGACGCACTGGATTTAGGTTCCAGCGCCGCAAGGTGTGAGAGTTCGAGTCTCTCCGTCCCCACCATTATATTAAAGCAAGGTAAATGACCTTGCTTTTTTATTGCCTGAAAATAAGTTAAAGATCAATAAAAAAAGCCCCAAACAGGGCTTTAAATAGATTTGAATAATTGATTTGTTTTTGTCTCGATCCAAAAGGAAAATAGCGTTTAAGCTTTTAAATGATCTTCGAATTCTTCGCCCAGTTGCATGGCAAGTGCATTGCCTGCCAAATCGCAAGTGACCAGACCATATTCTTTTTTAAAGCTAAAAGTAAATCCACGATTATCAGTCAATGACTTTACTGAATAGCCCAATTTTTCTAACCAGATACGAAATGCAATTAAATTTTTTGCCTTAACAACTTTCTTCACGAGAAAACTCCTTGTATATAAGTTACGAACCGCTATTTAATAAATAATAGGGATGCAGCAATTTTTTTAAAGGGTAGCTTTGGCAGGTTTTTTATAAAATAATTTTTTTGTATTTTTTTTATGCAGTAAATGGCTAAATAATCGCTAAAAAATGATTTTTATTTAAGCGAGGAGTTAGATTAAATAGAAATTATATGACTGATTTTTATTTATTTTAATCGCTTTATTATTGTTGGTGAGACTATGGAAATATTTATACACAATTTTCAATTGCTGTTAAATATTCTATTGCGAGGTGATTACTTAAAAAATATCTAAGTAAAGCGATACACTTTCAGATTTTTTATTGATATATAGATAGCCAAAAGATAGTTATCTAAAAAATATGCATCTAAAAAAATGGCCATGCTTGATATAGTGAAAAACGTTAAAGTTGCCGTGCACAGTGTAGCAGGATCGCTCAGCAGTTCTGGGCTGTGTGTAGTGCAGATGATATCAACAAGCTTAGATTAAACTGGTTAAATTGAAATGATGACAGAAACCATCGAACAGCAAGTATTGGATCAAATTCAAAAGATGCAGCAACAGGATCAAGTTCCTGTTGCTGTGATGTTAGGGCATGAAGACTGGCTGATTTTTGCCGAGCAGTCGAAAGTAGCTTATACACCTTTTGGCAGTGCTCGCCGTTATCAACCGGCTTTAGGCGGTTTACTGCTGGTTCGTGTGGATGAGATGAACATGACCCAAGTGGTTACTCAGGCTAAGCTGGATGCTTATGCCCAAACGCATCAACTTTTATAAATGTCCTGCTTATCAGTTCAATTAAAACTGATCTTTCATTTCACGTAGGCGCTGGAATGCTGCAACGCTTTCCACTCTTAAAAAAGGATTGGTCTGTAGCTCCAATTCAATTGTGCTGGGTAAAGTGCATTGTCCCAGCATGCGTTGGGCTTCTACTTTATCGAAGCGTTGCTGAATCGCAAGATTATCGGGTTCTACATGCAAGGCAAACTTGGCATTGGCCAGCGTATATTCATGGGTACAGTAAACCTTGGTTCGTGCAGGCAAAGCAGCCAGACGATTCAACGAATGGTACATTTGCTCGTAAGTACCTTCAAATACCCGACCACAACCCATGGCAAACAATGTGTCGCCACAGAAAAGCACATCCAGAGCATCAATAAAATAAACTATATGCCCCAGCGTATGTCCCGGTACGGCAAGAATCTCAATATTTAAATCATGAAAATGAATATGTGCTTCATGTTGCAGGGGATGAGTGATAAAAGGAACTTTGCTCAACTCATCACGTGGCCCATACACAGGAATGTGGCGGTTGATTAAAAGTTCAGGTACACCACCGGTATGATCTTTATGCCAATGCGTCAGCCAGATTTGACTGAGTTTTAAACCATGTTCTGCGCAATAGTCTTCGACCATATGCGCTTCGGTTGGGTCAACTGCGACCACTTCTTTAGTTGGGATATGTTCTAATAACCAAATATAGTTCTGTAATTGATTTTTCACATCAATCATATGGATTTGAAAATTCATGAGATAGAAATCAACAATATAGATATGAATAAGCTAGCGTTAAAGCCAAGTTTTTTCTAGGGGAAAATCGCAATTAATAGGGCAGGATTTATACATAAAGTTGCTGATCTGTAGGAAGAGATAAAGCTCATCCTCATAGACAGCTGTTTATTTTAGAAATGGTTGCTATTGAATGCTGGTTGAAACGATTTCTGTATTGCAGTCAGCACATGCAAAAATGCAGAGCCTAAAATTGGGGAAATAAATATGAAAATGTATCAGGTGGATGCGTTTACAACAGAATTATTTAAAGGGAATCCAGCGGCTGTGATTATCACCGAGCAATGGTTAGATGAGGCGCTAATGCAAAATATTGCTCTGGAAAATAATCTGTCTGAAACGGCGTTTGTTAGAGTAATGGATGCAGAGAATTATGAAATCCGCTGGTTTACCCCAACCACGGAAGTGAACTTTTGTGGGCATGCCACTTTAGCCAGCAGTTTTGTGCTATTTAAGGATTTTACTACTGCGAAGACCATTCAGTTTCATGTAAAAAACTTGGGTGTTTTTGTCGTAAGCCAAGCGGCTGATGGCAAAATCAAAATGAATTTTCCGATTCGCCGTGCAGAAAAAATTACCCATTATCCTGAAATTTTAAAGCAAATTTTAAGCAAGCCATTTAAAAATGTTTTTTTAAATACTCAGGCTTACATTATGGAATATGAAAATCCACAAGATGTACTGGATGAAAAGCCCAACCTGCAATTATTAAAACAATGGGCACAACATCAAGCAAAAGTAACAGAACCGCAGGTTGCGCTGGATCTTGCCATTACGGCTCAGGCAGCTACAGCTTATGATTGTGTATCTCGTTATTTTGCCCCAGCCAATGGCATTGATGAAGATCCGGTTACCGGTTCAATTCATTGCGCCATTGCACCGCTTTGGGCAGATAAATTGGGTAAGAGTGAAATTCTGGCTTATCAGGCATCTGCACGTGGAGGAAACTTATATTGTAAAGTGCTTGAAAATGAAAGGATTGAAATTTCAGGTTATGCCAAGCTATATATGCAGGCCGAGTTAAATTTTTAACTTATAGATATAAAAGAACTACAAAGCTGTTGAAATAAACAGCAATTCTTGCAAAAAGCTACTACTCGTCATCATCATCATTTTCTAAGATGTGATGGCTTAAAAATTCATATGACTGAATAAATTGGAATAATTATGCTCATGCGGTTTAAACAACTTACTATCTCATTATTATTTGTTGGCTTTAGTGCAACTGCTTGGGCACAACCTATTTTAATTAAATCTGAGCAGAAGATTGAAGAATATAAATTAGACAATGGTTTTCGCGTGGTTCTGGCGCAAAATGATAAAGAAAATAAAGTATTTATGAACACGGTCTATCTGACCGGTTCACTCAATGATCCGCAGGGCAAAGGCGGTTTGGCGCATTTGCTAGAGCATCTGGCATTTAAGGGTACCCAGAATATTAAGGGTGAAGAATTTCAGCGCCGTCTGGATCAGTATACCTTAATGACCAATGCCAGTACCGATTATTATTCCACTAAATATACCAATATTATTCGTCCTGAACAGAATGTGATTAATGAAGTGATTCATCTTGAAGCCGAGCGCATGGATAAACTGGTGCTGCAAGAAAAGTTTGTGCCTTCTGAAATTTCCATTGTGAAGCGCGAACGCGAAGTTCGTATGGACCAGCCTTTTTCGGTGATGATGGACCAGATGTGGAAATCGGCTTATGGCAACCAGTATTTGGGACGTTTACCGATTGGCGATTTAAAAGAATTACAATCGATCAAAATGGATGAGCTGAATAAATTTTACCGAACCTGGTATGCACCGAATAATGCCGTCATGATCATTTCCGGTAAATTTGATAAAGCAGCCGTATTAAAACAGATTGATCAGCAGTTTAGTTCAATAGCAGCCCGCCAAGTTCCTGCCCAGACCAAAGTTCCGGTGCTGGATTCAGCCAAAATTCAGCAAAGAAATTTTGTCGTGAAAAAGGGCAGTGATCTGGCCAAGTTCAATATTTATTTGAACGGCAAAAATGAAAAAATCAAATCTACTTTGGCACTGGCCCCTTATTTATATACCATGCAGCCGAGTGGACATCTCTATCAAAGCGTGGTGGAAACTGGGCTAAGTACCGGTGTTCAATCGACCACCTGGCTGGATCAGGACTTTAATCTGGTGTTTATGGGAGCGGTTTACGCGCCAAATCATGATGAGAAAAAGGTTCAATCCGAACTGGTTTCAGGAGTGGAAAAGAGTAAGCCCTTTAATGAGACCGAACTGAACCGGGTGAAAAACCTGATTCAGAATCAGGCGGACAGTGTGCTGAGTAATTCAGCTGCGCTGGGTGGGCGATTAAGTGATTATTATGTGGCTTATCAGGGAGACTGGTCACAGTATTTTACTGATCTGAATAATGTAAAACAGCTCAAGCTGAACGAGGTCAATCAGACCCTAACCCAGTTTTTAGTGCCTGAACACCGTATTTCTGGTGATATTAAACCGACACCGGAAGATCAGAAAAAAGCATTGCAGCAACAGGCCGCCGAGCAGCCTAAAACGCCAAATCAGACCAGTGTGCAAGAAGAGCCGCTTAAAGATAGCAGTGTGTATAAGCAGGAAGTCGCGGAATATGTCAAAACTTCCAAACAGTATTTGCTGAGTACGGAAAAGAAAATTCAGCGTGGAAAATTGAAAAATGGCATTGCCTATGCCTTATATCCGACCTCCACCCGTGATGATAAAACCTATGCCACGATTTCTATCGATTTCGGTACAGAACAATCCTTATTTAACAAAGGTGAAGTGCTGGATTTGATGGCGTATTTACTGTTGCGTGGTTCAGATCAATATAGCTTGCAGGATATTACCGACAAATCGATTGAAGCAGGCGGTGGAGCAACTGCTAGCGCTTCTGCAAATAGCATTACCATTCAGATTGTGGCGAAAAAAGATAAATTTGATGACTTCTTTAAATTTATGATGCAGGTGCTGAAAAAACCGAAGTTTGAACAGTCGCAATTTGATTTGATCAAGTCACAAAGCTTGTCGAGTCTGGATCGTCCTTATACTGAACCTGAAACGGTTGCAGCCCTGACCATGACCCGCTTATTAGAAACTTATCAGCCAGGAGATTTACGTTACCATTTTGAGCCGGATCTTTCCAAACAGCAGATTAAAGCGGCAACAGTTGAGCAAGTGAAAAAGTTGTATCAGGATTTCTTTGTCAGCAATCATGCACAAATTGCCATCACCGGTGATTATCAAGCTCAGCCCATGCTTAAACTGCTGCAAAAAGAATTTTCAGGATGGAAAGCGCAATTGCCTTATCAACGCCTAAATTCTGATTATCAGGCCTATAAGGCACAAAAAGTCCATGCCTTGGCAGAGCAACGTGAATTTGGTAATTATCAGGCTATTTTGACCTTGCCGGTAGGTTCAGATCATGCTGATGCACCAGCACTCATGGTGTTGAGTTATATTATGGGTGACTCGCAACTGTCTTCACGCCTTGCACAAGAACTACGTGAGAAAAATGCCCTGGTGTATGGTTTTGGCAGCAATCTGGATCTGGATGAATGGACCGACTCAGGTGCACTCACTATTGAAGCCAATTATACGGCAGCGAAGTCGGCGCAAGTATCACAAGGGGTGCATAAGGTGCTAAATGATTTACTCAGTAATGGGGTGACGGAACAGGAGCTGGAAGCGGCCAAAGCCAATATTCTGAAAAAACGGGTCACTGCTTTGGAAGATGAGCACAATATTCACGCAATGCTTATGCCACAACTGGAACATAATCGCGACTTGTTGTTCCGTGAAAAACGCGATCAGGCATTTGCAAAACTCAGCAAAGCCGATGTAGACGCCGTAATCAAGAAATACATCAAATTGGATCAGTTGGTGGAAGTCATGGCAGACCAGTATGGGAAGCCACAAACCAAGTCATAATGTTTAATCCCTTCTTTATAGAGCTATAGATCTGAATTTTTCATTTTTATAATAAAGAGTGAACCCAATAAAACACCTCCCTTTTATAAAGGGGGGATTTTTGGATTTTGGCAGATGGAACAGTTATAAGCGATAAAACTGCTTCGCATTATGATGAAATATCCGTTCCAGTGCACTCGCATCACAAGCCACAACTGCATCACTAAAGGCATCAATGATGTTGACCAGTGAAGTGCTGACCTTATCCATCGGGAAGTTGGAGGCAAACATTACCCGGTAACTGCCAAAGTGTTGCAGCACATGGCTGATAAGAGGAAAGGCCAGGTCATAGACTTCCTGTTTGCTGGCTAGGCGGTTTTGCTTATGGAACTGATGACCCAACACAGGCATAAACAGGCCTGACATTTTGGTATAAACATTCGGGCAGCTGGCCAGCTCCGCAATATCTTCCTGCCAGCGTACCAGAATGTTTTCCCGTGCGACTTTGGTCAAGCCAGTCAGCGCACCCACATGGCCAAATAGACCGGCAGGCGTGCCAAAATGATCCAGTACGATAGAGGTTTCTGGAAACTGCTTGGCTAAAGCAATCACATCACTCAATTGAGTGGAATATACCCAGGCATCAAAAGTTAAATTGTTTTGTGCGATGGCTTCAAAGCCTTTTAAAAACTTTTTATTGCAATATAAATGCGGTTCATCTGCCCAGGCCCGGATTTCTTTGTCTTCATGCACTGCGGCCATTTTACGAATGCCTTTAAAGCGCGGCGAAGCCTTTTTATGCAATTGCAAAATCTTTTTGAAATTGCTGTCTCGTGGATCTGCCGTTGCAACAATACCGCCAAGTTTGACCGTTTCTACATTAAAGGGCAGCGATTCAATAAAGTGAGTTTCACCGATCACGCCTTTCCCCTTATTCTTATGCCAGCCAGCTTCCACATGCACCACCTGTTCAACCTGGTAATGCCCGATATCTTGCACATAATTTTCCGGTAAATAGGGTGCGGTAACGTGATTGGTTAAGCCTACGGTTTCAATGAGATCATCAGCATTCACCATACGGACCATTTTGTCGAGCAGGTAAGGATGTTTACCCAGTAATTTGACCGCCAATGCAGCTGCATGCGGCGTGGTATAAGGATTCCATTGGTGAATATGTGCATCAATAATTGCAAAATCCAGCTGTTGCATTTCTGTCCTTGGTTCAGCAAATCTCTGTTAGTTAAAATACTGTAAAGTATTATGGCTTTAAATAACCTTTCATCCAAAAAAAGGGCCTAAAAAAAGCCCTGACGGGCTTTTTCAACGGATGATCAGTGCTGATGATCATGGTCATGCTTGTTGGCATGAAATTCTTCGTTATGACGGAAGCGAAGATAGTTTTCAAACTGTTCACAATATTCATCATAGTTGTCTTCCAGCATCATCTGGAACTGCTGCATGATATAAGACATGACCTGATCTTTGGCATCGCGCATTTCATTGCCATCTTTAAAGTTATTGGCAGCCACCCAGGTATTAAAACGGGCAGTACCGAACAACATTGCAGCACTGACTTGTCCACGCATTTCAGCAGGTTTTATGGCTGAACCTTTTTCTACACGGCTAAACTCATTGGCTTGTTTAATAAATTCATCAGCACGTTCAAAAAAAGCAGCATTTAACGCTTCTTCTTCGGTTACATCTGTTGCTTCAATCTTTTGAACCATGAACTTTTCCTGCAAAAACGATCTAATGGCATATTATAGGCAAAGCCTTGCAGAAACTAAACCTTTGGCTTAATCTAAAAATAGCCTAAGCATAAAATGGATACTCCAATGCAAGATGCCATTGCTGTTCAAAGTTTAAAAAGTGACATTGCCCTATTGCGACAAAATATTTGGCCGCCTGCAAATCTGGCCAATGTTGAAGGCTTGCCCATTTATTATGGTTCTAAAAAAGAAGTTGATGAATATTACCGGCAATGGACGGGTTTAATTGAAAGGGCACAAGATCTATTCCAGCCTTTTATGGAGGATGAAACCATTGATGCTGTGCATTTACCCAGCCATTTGAATCTGCCGTTATTTTATTTTCATGTCGATCGAATCCGGATTAACAAAACCCGCGCCAAAGAATCGAAAACCTTTCGTGGTATTGCCAGCCTGATCGATAAATGCGGAGAATATCCACCCGAGCAGATTCAAGCCATGAGAGCCTGGCTGGAAAGTGATGATACGGCAGCATTGGTGGCTCATCGTGAATTTATCGATTTGCGCACTTATGTATTTCAGCATGGGCAGAGTGAATATACCCGCACACGGTTTTATGTAAATGGCATTGTGCTGAGTACAGAGCCACATTTTGAGCTGGTCGATGCCCGTGACAAGCCGCGCAAACAGCGCAATGACAGTTATAGTGACCCGTTGGCAGATAATGGAACCTGGAAAATTTTTGGCAAATATCGCTAATATTTGGTTTTCTTTTTTTACTTACCAAAAAGTATCGGTTTTAGAATAATCATCTAAATGCTGTTTGGCCTGTTGCAGAATGTATTTTTTTTCATTGGCAATCCAGCCCACGGCAAACCATGCTTTTTGCTTCCTTTTTACGATGTTCTGAAACATGACTTCAGCCACCATTAAATCGTTATATTGTCCCAAACTTTCTTGGGCGGGTTTTAAATCTTTAAGATAGCGCTTTACATCTTTGTTTGGATAAAGTGAAGCCACGAACTCTACACAATAACGCAAACGTTTGACGCGTTTGCGTGTGCGATGCCGTGACGGAATATCTAAATCTAGAAATTGTTCGCCATCTTTGCAGATCTGGTGATGTAATTTTTGCAGTTTTTTGGCGATATCTTTTTTTAATCCGGATTTTTTCTGTTCTTTACTTGGCTGATCGACAAAGCGCAGCAGATGCAGAATCAATTCCACAAAGTCAGAAGAGCGTAAAGATTCATCAATTTCAATGCCGGATTGTTCAGGCGGATCCGGAAGTTGAACAAAAGGGGCACCTGCCTGTTCGAGCTGAGGTAAAAGTCCTTCACTCAAGGCATCACGGTCACGGGTTGAACCCAGTTGGCGGAACAGATGAGTCAGTTGTTCTTGCCAGTCAGGATTGACATCTTTTGACCAGTCGTCAAAAACACGTAAGGCACTTCTTAAACGGCGAATGGCAACCCGAGTCTGATGCACATGTTCGCTATCATATTGTCCGGAAGCGATGGTCGATGCATTCGGCAATAGGTGTTGCAAGGTATTATTGATGATCTGCTTGAATACGTGATCTGTTGAATCCTGTTGATTCAGTTTGAGCGGGCTTGCAAACTGAGCGGGAGGAATTGTTAAATCCTGTGCCAGCAAATCACCGCGTTGAGCTTTACTTCGCACATCCAGCCATAAGTGATATCGCTGCACCCAGGGGTGAATAAACTTGATCAGGTCTTGTATGGAACCTTGTTTAAGCTCAAATTCAATTTCATAAATTGATACGCTCTGATCGTTATGGCAAATCTCGCCGCGATCCAGACTCACTTCAATTTTTGAACGGTTAAAATGAATCACATGTACCAGACGTTGAACGACCGTTTCATATTGCACAGTCAGGTTTTTAGCCTGTTTGCCCAAAGCCTTTTGCAGCAATTGTTTTGCTTTTGCATGCGACTGGTAAATCTCAAGGTCCAAAGAGGGGTTTTCTAGCTTGCCTAGATCGGTTTCCAGTTCAAAACGTTGTAAGGAATGATCGCTGGGCGCTTTTAAAGTTTGTATCCAGTGATCGTCTTCAAGACGTTGCCGTAATGAAATATTTTTTTCAGCCAAATGTCGTTCGGGCGTGTCATAGTATTTTGCGTATAAAGAAATCAAGCGAGCATTCTTGTTCAAGAAGAGCTGATAGAGCTTTTCTTGATCTGATGCGGGGATCTGAAATTTTAATTCTACTTCAAGCATGTTAAAACTCCTGACGCTTCATCATCCGATAGGGCCATGACTTTCATTGTAAGCCAGTATCAAAAAAAGAGTAGGGTTTTGCCAGAAAGTAGATCAAGCGTATGTCGCCCCACTCATTGGTGTGCATTAAAAGATCATGCCATACGCTTTGATTTTACTGGTTTAATTTTGTTGCTTTATTTGTTACTTAATAAATTTACGACTCACTAGGAATTGTTCTGTCGCTTCAAGCAGGTTTTGTGCATACACTTCCTGTTTTGCTGTCAGCCAGCCCAACACGAACCAGTCACTGGCTTCAAGTTCGGTTTGCTGAATATATTCGGCAGAAGAGGACAGAATCTGATATTCACTGGCTGCAAGTTGCGCATCATTTAAAGCTTTGCTGTATTTTTGCAAATTCTTGACATCATAAATTGAGGTTAAAATGGGGAAACTAAATTTCAGTTCATGAATTTTAGTGGCTAAGGTATCCAGACTCGCAAAATCAGTAATGTCAGCGCCGTTTAGGCTGTCTTGCAACTGTTTATATTGATTTTGTAGGGTGGTTTGCGCAAAACCTTTTAGGTCTTGTGCTTGCACCTTATCTTCCTGATCCAAACTGAACATCAATAATTCCAGATAGTGATGCACGTTTTGGGTTGAACGTACCAGATTGGCCAACTTTTCTTTGGCGTACAAAATATCTTTGGCTAAATTTGATGCAGTATTAGGGTTCTGTAAAAATGCACCTAAAGTGGTTTGCATGTGCTGTAAATGCTGCAAATGATCGAACTGCTGCTTAAATGCACCCAGTTGCATGGCCCATTTATCTGAAACAGCCTTATTCCAGTCTTTAAATAAAGATAGCGTCAAATTCAAATGATCCAGGGCAATTTGCGCTTGCTGAATATGTTCCTTTTCTGCCACACCTGCTGAAATGGCTGCAATATTCGGCAGTAAATGCTGAAGTTGCTGGGCAATCAGTAGTCTGAGGTTTTTATTGGCCGGATCTTTTTTACTTAAATTAAATTCTTTGGCAGATTTTGCCGGACTCACTTGTTGCTGGGTTGCTAAAAGATTGCCGATTTCAGCTTTACTACGCACATCCAGCCATAAATGATATTTTTTTACCCATTCAAAGCTAAAGGCTAACAGCGATTGAATAGAGCCGGCTTTAAGTTCAAATTCAACTTCATGCACTTCAGTTTGCGCCGTTTCGGTACGCACTGCACCGACATCTAAACTGACTTCAATATCGGTTTCTTCAAACTGAATCACCCGAAAGGTGCGCTGTATATCGGTTTCAAATTGCAGTTTGAGCTGATCCTGTGCATCTCCCAAAGCATTTTTCAAGATTTGCTGTGCTTCGGCATCCTGATTATAAATCGATAAATCCAGTTGCGGGGCGTGTTCAAGTTCACCTAGGTCATGATTATGCTCAAAACGGTGTAAGTGGCTTTTTCCGGCAGCTTTTAAGGTTTGAATCCAGCGTGTGCCTTCCAGACGTTGTCTTAAGGCAACGCCGTGCTGAGAAAGTAGGCGATCTTCAGTATCATAATATTTGGCTTTCAGTTGAATAATTTCAGATTTTTTAGGATCTAATGCCTTAGCTAGGGCATTACGTCTTGCTTCAGGAATTTGAAATTTTAATTCCACTTCAACCATGATCTTTCATCCTAATTTTTTGATGCGATGTCAACAATGAAACATGACATCCGATAGCTTACAAATGCGTTATAAAATCTATTTTTTCTAGCGCCGGAATTGTATTGTTCATTCTAGGCTTCTGATTGTAGCGAAAATGAGGTTTGATGTAAGACTTGACGAATGGATTTGTGAATAATTGCTTCGGAAATGATCAAAAAATGATGCTAGCGGACACTTTAATTTGAACAAAATATGCGCTAACGTAAATGAAAACAGCGGGACGACAACTATGAATACAACGATTCAGCTCCAATTTGAACATCAACCGGAATTTCAGCTGCCGATTCAAAACTATCATGAATTTTATCGGTTTTATCTCACTGAGCACCGTAATATCATGAGTCGCCGTTTGCACATATTGGGCAGTAGTGTCGGATTGTGTTTATTGAGCCGTGCTATTCTAAAAAGAAAGCCCAAATATGTGGCTTATGGTTTATTGGGTGGTTATGCCAGCGCATGGATTGGACATTTCGTGTTTGAAAAAAACAAGCCAGCAAGTTTTAAACAGCCGCTGTATAGTTTTATTTCCGATTGGCGTATGTTTTCTGATGTAATGCGCGGCAATTTAAGTTTAAAAGATCGCTCTCTAGATAAAATTCCAAGTTAGTTCAATCAGCTGCTCACTCTTGTTTGTTATGTGAACAGTGTCGCAAAAAAATTTACCCAAAAATAAAATAGATGAAAATTTATGAGGTATAAGCTTGCAATGATAGGGTGAATATCTTATTAATAGAACAGACGTTTAAGAAGCTGATTTTTTCACTTCAAAACTGTCCCAGTCTTAAAGTTTTCCAAGCCTAGAGCGACCTTTCTCTAGGCTTTTTTTATGCAAAGAATTCTGTATAAAAGCTGAATGTTTAGAAGTAGGGTAAAAATACATTTTTTATAAACATAGAAAATGACTCAGGCATGAATCATCCATCAGGATTAAAAAATAGTACGCAATTTTGGCTGAGAGCCAAGATAAAATAAAAATAGGGTGACTCCCTAATCCCTCATTTGCTTCCCCAAGCGTGTTTTATAACAAAGGATCAGGAAGTCTGTTCGTTGCTCCAAGTTTATGTTTTTAGGGTTATTATTATTTTGTTGTTTATTAAACCGTTTAATATCCAGATGATCTATCCCTGAAAATGGGTATTTTCACTAAATTTTAAATAAAGTTAATGTAGTTTTAGTTTTTAATTTTTTGCACATTTTTC
Source organism: Acinetobacter sp. NS-4 (assembly GCF_037402435.1). NCBI lineage: Bacteria > Pseudomonadati > Pseudomonadota > Gammaproteobacteria > Moraxellales > Moraxellaceae > Acinetobacter > Acinetobacter sp. NS-4. Next base: position 282,032 of record NZ_JBBEUE010000001.1, read on the forward strand.
TGCTGTAATGCTAAGGAATTAAGACAGTCCCGCTGAATCTTGTCCCTGATATGCCTATAATAGGGCAGTTTTAGTTTTGGCAGTTTGTTATGCGCGGTTTATATCTGATTACCAATGATGATCCTTTAGAGCTTTTATTAGCTAAGCTGGAAGGCGCAATGGCCAATGGTGGTATTGCAGTCTTGCAATACCGTCGTAAAAAAGTCGCCAAAGAAGATCAAACTTATGAAATTGAGTACATGAAAGCCATGTGTGCTGAATATGGTGTGCCTTTCGTAATTAATGATGATCTTGAAATGGCGGTCAAATATGGTGTCGGTGTGCATTTAGGTCAGGATGATGGTTCTATTGTCAATGCTGTTGCACGTTTGCCTCAGGGCGTACTGATAGGTCGCAGCTGTAATAACTCACTTGAGTTGGCTGAACAGGCAATTGCTGAGGGTGCAAATTATGTGGCATTTGGGGCGATCTATGCGACCGAGTCTAAACCTGAAGCTGGAAACATTGGCTTAGAAACCTTAAAACTGGCCAAAGAGAAACTGAACGTACCACTCTGTGCGATTGGTGGTTTAACTGTTGAGAATTCCAACGAAGTCATTGAATGTGGTGCAGATTATTGTGCGGTGATCAGTGATATATTAGGTCGTCCGATGAATGCTATTCCAGAGCGTTTAGATGAATGGTCTGCGCTTTTTCAAGCTACAGCATAAAATATTTTGATTGATTTAATTTTTAGTCGAGTGCCTTCATGAGCTTATCTCCAAAGCAAGAACAATTGTTCAAACAAGCCAATAAACATATTCCGGGTGGAGTAAATTCACCTGTGCGAGCATTTAATGGGGTGGGCGGTACGCCTGTATTTATTGAAAAAGCCAAAGGTGCGTATTTATACGATGTCGATGGAAAACGCTATGTGGACTATGTGGGCTCATGGGGACCAATGATTCTGGGACATGCCCATCCTGAGATCATTAAAGCAGTTCAAGAGGCTGCGGTAGATGGTTTGAGCTTTGGTGCGCCAACAGTTCATGAAACCACGCTTGCAGATATTATCTGTGAAATTATGCCGTCTATTGAGTTGGTGCGTATGACCAACTCAGGTACTGAAGCGACCATGACTGCGATTCGTCTGGCACGTGGTTATACCGGTCGTGACAAGATCGTGAAGTTTGAAGGCTGTTACCATGGTCACTCAGATTCACTTCTGGTTAAAGCAGGTTCTGGTTTATTGACCAGTGGTGAAGGTGAAGCGACTTCTGCGGGCGTACCAGCTGATTTTGCAAAACACACGCTGACTCTGCCTTACAATGACATTGAAACCTTAAAAGAATGCTTCGCAAAATTCGGTTCTGAAATTGCAGGGGTGATTGTAGAACCTGTTGCAGGGAACATGAACCTGGTGAAACCGATTGACGGTTTCCTGCAAGCGATCCGTGATGTATGCGATGAGCATGGTTCTGTATTCATTATTGATGAAGTGATGACCGGTTTCCGTGTCGGTCTTGGCGGTGCACAAGCACACTATGGCATAACTCCTGACCTAACCACTTTAGGTAAAATCATCGGTGCGGGTCTGCCAGTCGGTGCTTTCGGTGGTAAACGTGAAGTGATGGAATGCATTGCACCGCTTGGTAAGGTTTATCAAGCAGGGACATTGTCAGGTAATCCACTGGCGATGCGTGCCGGGATCGAAATGTTTAAACATCTTCGTGCTGAAGGTTTCTATGAGAAGTTGTCTGCTCAACTTGAAAAATTGCTTGCCGGTTTACAAGCTGCAGCGGATGAAGCAGGCGTACCGTTCAAAACTCAACAAGTGGGCGGTATGTTCGGTTTGTACTTTACCGATCAAGAAGACATCACTAGTTTCGATTCAATGCTGAAATGTGATGTTGATGCTTTCCGTAAATTCTTCCATGGTATGTTAGACCGTGGTGTGAACCTTGCACCATCTGCATTTGAAGCGGGCTTTATTTCCGCGGCACATAGCGATGAAGATATTGAGTTTACTATTCAAGCTGCCAAAGAAACCTTTGCTGAAATGAAAGCTTAAGTTTTCGAATCCTCCCTAACCCTCCTTTGATAAAGGAGGGAACTCTCAGATAACTAAATCATAAGTTCCCCTCTTTCTTAAAGAGGGGTTAGGGGAGATTTAACTTTTTTATATTTATTAGGGAAAATATAAATGCAAACCAAACATTATTTGACTTTAAGTGATGCGGAATTTTTATTAAATCAAGCCCATCAATATGCGATTCAGAACAATTTTAATGTCAGTATCGCCGTTGTAGATGAAACGGGTAATTTGTTAGCGATGAAGCGTATGGATGGGGCATCACCTATGACAGCCAATTTATGTCTAGAAAAAGCCAAATGCTCGGCAATGAGCCGCCGTCCATCCAAATTGTTTGAAGATATTATTAAAGGTGGTCAAATGGGCTTTCTGACTATGGAAACGTTCTCGGGCATGTTAGAAGGTGGTGAGCCGATTCTGTACCAGGGGCAGTTGGTCGGAGCGATGGGGGTGTCGGGTGTGAAATCTTTCCAGGATGCTGAAATTGCGCAGCAAGCGATTGAGAGGTTTTTAGAGGATCAATAATAGAAAGATTTTTTATTATGATTTTATTACAATCTCGTTCATTTTTTATATTTCTGGGGATGCTATGAGGCTTTTACAATGGACGCTATTTATTGATATGTTAGGGTATAAAAATATAAATGGTGCTATTGATTCTAAAGAAAAAGCTTTAGATTTGATAAATTTTATGAAGGAGAATGCAGAAATATTTCAAGAACAAGATTCTCAAAAGAGGAAAGAACTTTATTTACAAGAGGAATTTGACTTATATGAATTTTATGAACCGAAATATTGTTTCGTTTCAGATTCTTTAATAATTTCTTTTGAACCTAAAGAAGTAAATCGTAAAGAAAGATTTAAGGATGAGTTTGTACGCCATTCGGCAAATGTAGCAATTATTATAATGATGAGACTTGTAGTATTTATATTCAAATGCTATCAGGAAAAAAATATATTTTTACGTGGTGGAATTACTAATAAATTTTCATATATTGACGGATCTATAGCTGTTGGGGAGGGTGTGGGAGCTGCTTATGACGGCGAGTGTGCTGCAATTAATCCTAAAATTATTTTGTGTGATGATGTGGTTTCAAATACAAGGCTCATGAAACAGATAAAATTTTTATCAAAAAAAATGTATGGAGATGATAATCTTTTTACTTTAAACGATGGACATCATTTTCTAGATTATTTAAAAATGACAAGAGTTATGACAGATGTTAGATCTCCTAGTATTAAAGATTTCATGGTGAGAAATAATATGGTCATATTGCCTAAAAGGCTTATTGATAATACAAGAAATATCTTTAGAAGACATAAAGAATCCATTATCCATAATATGGAAGAAGTGAATTCTCAAGCTAAACTAGTTCGAGAAAAAGATTCAGGTGAAGAATTAGATCAGAAAAATAAGCAAATTGAAAAAATTCGTAGCAAATACGTATGGTTGAAGAACTACCATAATCAAGAGTGTAAGAAATTGAGTTGGGTCAATGAATATAAAATTGATTAAAAATAAATGAAATTAGTATTTCAGTAGATATATAGAGCTAATGAATTTAAGCTAGCATAATATCGCAACCTTGCAATATGCTAAGTAGAAATCCTCCATGCTGTACCCCATGCCCAAAAAAATCCAACTCGCACCCTCCCAAGCCAAATGGCAACTATCAACTACAGATGCAGTACTTATTTTAGTGGGATTGCAAAATTTAAGAATGATGGAAGGCATACAAGACAGTGACTTAATGACTCATCTTGTTCAGATCAGCAATAAAGCCAAAGCTTTAGATATTCCAATTGTCGACTTATATGGCGATGACCTGATGCAAGGCATGCAGCAACTGGGTGAATATGCATCATCGCATCCGCAGCTGATTTTTGCAGGGCAGGTCACGCCGATGCTCAAGCAAATATTGCCACATCTACAAAGTGTCACCGAGCAAATCTGTGTGGTTGATGATGCGATTTTATTGTCGAATCAGGAACAGCATATTCAATGGATTGATAACATTTCGGCACAAGGTTTGCATCACATGAATAGCTATAGTTTGACTAGATTATGGGATTTAAGTGCACCGTCAAATTATGTGCTTTCAACCAAAGGAATTATGCTCGCCGTGGCGGAACAACTGAACATGGATGCACTTGAAATTGATCCATATGTTGATTTGAGGCAATACGGTTTGGATTCTATCGCTATTGTTACTTTGGTCGGTATATGGCGAGCGCATGGGGCAAATATCACTTATGAAGATGTCCTAAAACACAATTCACTGCATGAACTGGCCAGCTTTATATTGCAATCGGCAGGTTCATAAAGTGCTATTGAAATTATTTTTGTTTAAAATCGAAAAAACCGTCGCCAATTCAAGCATTGTGCATTGTAATTCTGTGCCAAGCTTTCTATCATTGCCGGCTTGTTTTCGCGATCAGCCTGGGATTGAACATTGAGTAATTTTCTAACCGAACATCTGATACATCGTGATGAAGATTTTATGGTCATCCATAAACCAGCAGGTGTGCTCACTGTTCCCGGCAAAACCGAAGATTTACAAGATTGTGTGATCAACCGATTATTAGAAATAGAACCAAAAACATTACTGATTCATCGTCTGGATCGGGATACCTCCGGCATTCTGGTGTTTGGCCTGAGTAAATGGGGACAAAAAACCATTTCCCGCCAGTTTCAGGAACGCCAAACCGAAAAAAACTATCAGGCTGTTGTGGCAGGGCATCTTGAAGGGGAAGGCACGGTCGATGTTCCTGTGGTGTACGATCCTGAACATCCGCCTTTACATATTGCCGATCCCAAGCATAACAAGCCTGCATTAACTCATTGGCAGGCCATTGAACATTTTCAAATTCAGGGACAGGCGGTTACGCGTGTCAAACTCATGCCAATTACCGGGCGTTCACATCAGCTTCGTGTACATATGCAGTATCTGGGGCATCCGATTGTCGGTGATACCTTATATGCTACAGCCGAGCAGCAACAGTTAATGCCGCGTCTGTGTTTGCATGCCGAAAACTTAAGTTTTTATCATCCGCAAACAGAGCAGTTGGTAGAGTTTTATTATCCTGTACCTTTTTAAGGTGAAAACTTTTTAATCTCATCGATTTTGCGCACTTTTTAGTGGGCTTTATGTCAAAATATATTGCTTAAAGACCTATTTTTTTGCTCAAATACTAGGCAGTTTTTGAGTTTGAAATTAGAGTCGTCATTTTTAGATAAAGGTGGAAAAATTGCATCAGTTTGCTATTGGTCAGCGTTGGTTATCAGATACAGAAACAGAACTCGGATTAGGGGTTCTTATTGATGTAGATGAACGATCGGTTAGCATCTTATTCCCAAAAAGTGATGAAACGCGTGTCTATGCACGTAACAATGCACCTTTATCACGTATCGTTTTTAACATTAAAGATGAATTGCAGGATCAGGAAGGCACCAAATGGGTGGTTGAGTCTTTTGAAGACCGTCATGGTGTGGTGCGTTATAACGTGATTCGTACTCTGGAAGATGGTAGCGAAGAACGTAAGTCGTTAAATGAAACCCGTATTGGTGCGACCATTCAGCTGTCTAAACCGCTTGACCGCTTGCTGGCCAGCCAGGTCGACTATAAAGAATGGTATGACCTGCGTATTGAAGCATTACTGATGCAAGCCAATATGAAGAACAGTCCCTTACGTGGCATGGTCGGTGCACGTGTCGGCTTAATTCCACACCAGCTTTATATTGCCCATGAAGTGGGTCAGCGTTTTGCACCGCGTGTATTACTGGCGGATGAAGTGGGCTTGGGTAAAACCATTGAAGCAGGTTTGATTATCCATCAACAACTGAAAACTGCCCGTTCTGAACGTATCCTGATTTTAGTTCCAGATTCACTGCAATATCAGTGGATGATTGAAATGCGTCGCCGTTTCAATCTGGAATTCTCTTTATTTGATTTGACCCGTACCGCATCAATTAAAGAACATGATCCTGATTTAAACCCATTCCTGACCGAGCAGCGTATCATTGCTTCTGTTGACTTGATGGTCGATCATGATGATTTACGTGAACAGGCTTTAGAAGCGGGTTTTGACCTTCTAGTAGTAGACGAAGCACATCACCTGATGTGGAGCGAAGAAGAAGGCGGTAATGACCGTTACGATCTGGTTGAAGAACTGGCTGAAAAAACTCCGGGTGTTTTGCTACTCACTGCAACGCCAGAACAGCTGGGTGTAGAAAGCCATTTCGCACGTTTACGTCTGCTTGATCCACAACGCTTTAGCTCACTGGATCGTTTCTTGGACGAAGAAGAGCAGTATCATCAAACGGCAAAAATTGCTGAAGTGTTGATGTCGGACATGCCTTTGGAAGAAGGACATTTAAAAGCGATTGAAGGCTTGTTAGGGCATAGCATTCAGGATGAACCTGAACAGCGTTTCCGTGCCATTCATGAATTGTTAGACCGTCATGGTACAGGCCGTATTTTATTCCGTAATACCCGTGAAGCGATTCAGGGTTTCCCGGGCCGTGACTGTCGACCAGCAGCTTTACCCGCACCTGCAAACTGGTCTAAAGACGGTAAATTGCGTGAGCAAATGTGGCCTGAAGAAGCACAGCTGGATGGTGCCTGGATGGAACATGACCCACGTGTGATGTGGCTCATGGAAATGCTGCGTACCGAACTCAAGCACAAAAAAGTATTACTGATTGCACGTAGTGGCCCGGTAGTTGAAGCGCTGGAAAATGTTCTGCGTTTACATGCCGGCATCCGTACCGCCATGTTCCATGAAGGCATGAGCCTGCTTGAGCGTGACCAGGCAGCAGCATATTTCGCTGAAGAATCTTATGGCGCACAAATCCTGTTGTGTTCTGAAATTGGTTCGGAAGGTCGTAACTTCCAGTTTGCATCAGACCTGATCTTGTTTGACTTGCCTGCCAACCCGGATGTGCTTGAACAGCGTATTGGTCGTCTGGACCGTATTGGTCAGGAAAACCGGATTCAGATTCATGTGCCTTATTTAGTGGGCACTGCACAGGAACGCATGTTCCGCTGGTATAACGAAGGCTTAAATATCTTCAGCAATATTTCACCAACGGCACAAACCCTGCAAGAAAACTTCATTGTGAAGTTAAAAGACTGTTTATTGGCGGACTTGGGCCAGCAATTTGAAGATTTACTGGAAGAGGTCAGCGTTCAGCGTGAAGCCCTGGAAGCGGAATTGCAGGAAGGCCGTGACCGCTTGCTTGAATACAACTCATGCCGTCCAATCGTGGCGCAGGAAATTGTGCAGGCGCTTGAAGATTATGACGACAACACCACTTTGCCGATGTTTATGAAACGCTTTATGGCATCGACCAACATCGATTTCGATGAGCAAAGCAACGGTACCGTCATCATCAAGCCGACCGATCAAATGCAAGTTCAAGGCTTATCTCTGGATGAAGAAGGCATGACTGCAACCTTCTATCGTGATCAGGCACAAGTTCGTGAAGATGCGCAATATTTGACTCTGGAACATCCCTTCACTGAAAGTGTGATGGAGATGATTAATACTCAATCTTTTGGTAGTACCAATGTTGCCGTATTAAAATCTGCTGCATTGCCACAAGGTTCGGTATTGCTGGAAGTATGGTTCAAGGTAGATGTAGTAGCACCGAAAGCATTAAACTTGCCGTCAAGCTTGCCGCAACAGCTGATTCGCGTATTGCTCAGTGAAAAAGGTCAGGACCTATCTGACAAGATTGCACCAGATATCCTGAAACCTTATCTGCATCACTTAGATGGCAATAGCTGCCGTCAAGTGGTGAAAGCACGCCGTGAAGTGATTGAGCAGCGTTATAACCAGGCGTTAGATATTGCCAAAACTGCATTGCCAAACTTTAAGCAGCTGGCTAAGGAAGTTTATGGCAACAAATGGCAATATGAAATTGACCGTTTAAGTTACCTGAAGCAATTTAACCCAAGCATCCGTGAAGATGAAATTTCACGTTTACAGAAATTCCAGAAAGAAGGCTTGAGCCTGTTAGAGGGTTTATCTGTAACACCGGAAGCGATTCAGGTAATGGTAGTGGTTAAGCCATAAACAAAAGTTTTTTCATAAAAGAGCACCTACGGGTGCTTTTTTATCGGCACTATTTTCTGTAGGCCGAAGATTGGTTTATCTGGAGAGCAGAACAAATCTCATGCTAAAATGAGCAGATAATTATAAATCATATTAAGAATAACAATGGCTCAGTCTTTAGTCACCATGGGTTCTACAACCTCACACGGCGGTATAGTTTCAGAATGTGATTCTTCGTTTGTCATAAATGGAATCGCTGTGCATTTGCATGGCATGAAGCATTATTGTCCTCAATGTCAAACTATGGTGTCGGCCATTGCTGCGAATCAATCTACATTGGTTAAAGGTCGTGGAGTGGTCATTGCGGGGGATAAAACCAGCTGTGGGGCAACTTTTTTAGGCAATCAGTTTTTAGTGGTTTCGAAAAAATAAATTTCAGTAATCCAATCATTTTTTGTGCTGGATGATTCTGCGGTTTAATGCTATCTGACTTGCAAGTCAGGGAATCATAGATTTAGCGATTTCATCTAGGTTCGCTTTTGCTTAAGCTATCGCACTATTAATGGCACAAATTAAACAAGAGCAACGGGTATGACAGATGGATTATTCAAGAAAAATGCGATTCATTTTACCCATGCCAATGGTATACCTTCAGCCACTTATCAAAAGTTTTTTAATTACTTTAAAGCCGATTTTAATTTAAAAGCCATCCCGATGATTGGCCTGAATCCACAATATCCAGTGACCATGAGCTGGCAGTATCTGGTCGAACAGGTGATTGCAGACATTGAACAGCAATTTCCAGATCAGCAGGTGATTGGGCTGGGTCACTCATTTGGTTCCTTGGTCACGTTAATGGCGGCCTATAAACGCCCTGATTTGTTTTCACAACTGATCATTATGGATCCACCTTTTGTGATTGGCAGCAAGTCGGCTATTTTTGAAGCTATGCAAAAACTTAAATTAAAAGCCGTGGATAAAATCACGCCTGCAGCGATTACGCTTAAACGCAATGATCATTGGCGCAGTTTTGATGAAGCCTATACATCTTTGCGAAATAACCGACTGTTCAAGAATTTTGATAAGCAGTGTTTTGATGATTATTTTGCACATGGTATTACACAAGATCAAAGCAGAGGAGGCGTGACTTTAAGCATTCCTAAAGCCATTGAAGCGGAAATTTTTAGAACTGTACCTGCGTGGTGGTGGCGTACGCCGCGTAAAGCACCGCAAGTACCTGTACATTTAATTACAGCAGAGCAAAGCCATTTTTATAAGCAAGGTTTACCCCAAGGGATGAAAAAAACTTATGGTGTTGAGTTTAGTGTAGTCGAAGGCGGGCATATGTTTCCTTTAGAGCAACCTGAAAGCACAGCCCAATCGGTGAAAAAGATCATTTCAGCACAGCAAAATATTGAATGCACAGTGAAGAATTTAGACGGGTATTCTTCACAAGCAATAAAATTATAAATTACCGAATTTTCGCTTCATCCAGATGGCGTGCACCTTCTAGAATCATCCGAATCATGATCATGGTTTGTTCGGCAATTTCCTTACGTTCCTTCGCAGAGATATCAATGACTGTTGCACCCATATTAAATACCAGTTGGGTAATGGCTTTTGCGGCGATATCGGGGTGAGAAAGCCTGTTGTTATTGAGGCGTTCCAGGCGAATGAGATCTTCCTGTAATTCTTGCTGGAAATAATTTAACTGGCGTTCAACCGCTAATTTATAAGACGCGGAGCCGGTGTAGGCTTCACGCAGCAATAAACTTAAATTGCCTTCATCGGCATCTAACTGTTCAATAAAAACTTCGACTGAACTGCGAATAATGCTGTTTTGCTTGGAGGCCTTTAAGCGCGCTTGGTGCAAAATTTGACGTAATACAATCCCGGCACGATCAATCAGCTCAATCGCAAGTTCATCTATATCTCTGAAATGCCGATAAAAACTGTTGGGCGCAATTCCAGCTTCACGCGCAACTTCACGTAGGCTCAAGGAAGAGATGCTTTTTTGCGGTCCAATTAAGTTCAATGCAGCTTGAAACAGCTCTTCTTTGGTAATGGTTGCTTTTCGTCCTACAGTACGGACGATCACCGGTTCATGAACAACATTCTGTTTATCAACAGGAGCATCAACATTTTTTTTGATTGAAGACGGGTTCATATTTTTCAAGGGATTAGAGATACGAAAACATTATAACGGTTGCATTGCAACTTGGGAAATGAATAGAAACAATACAAATATATATACAAGTATATATACATGTGTATAATAATTAAAAATCGATCGCGTGGTACTGACTATGCATGTTGTAGAAAAAATGAAAAAATCTCCCCTAAGTTCACTGGCTGAAAGCGTTATTGACCAGTACGCGGCTGATTTCTGGTTGCAAAAAATCAATCCCCTTTGGTCAGTCAATCAGGCCTTGGGCAAAATTGTCCAAAAAGAAAATTCTGCGCAAAATATGATGAGTTTAACCATTCAGGTGAACCGTCATTTTAAAATGGGGCAAGCAGGGCAGCACCATCCGGTTTTTGTGGAAGTCAATGGTGTGCGCTATGAACGTAGCTATAGTCTGACTCAGCTTGATGCTCAGCATGTTTTGCTTACAGTAAAAAAAGTCGATCAGGGTAAAGTCAGCTCGTGGCTGGTGGAGCAGGCTCAAGTCGGCGATATTCTTGAATTTGGTCAGCCTTATGGCGATATGCTGTTACCTACGCAGGCTCAGCCAATGGTATTGCTTGCTGCAGGTAGTGGTATTACGCCAATGCTGAGTTTACTCAAGGCCTTAGCCAAGACTGACCAGATGACCCAAGCACCCATCCAGCTATTGTATTGGGTTAAACAATATGCCGATTGTGCATTTAAAACACGCTTTGAAAAACTGGCCGAACAATACCCTAATTTCTCATTTCAGGTTTTTTATACCCAAGAAGAAGATGCAGGTGTGCGTCTAAACCAAGACCATGCGGCTTTGGTTACAAATATTGAAAATAGTCTGGTGTATGCTTGTGGTCCTTCTGGATTTGTCGCACAGGCAGAACAGTTATTTGCCCATGCGCAGAGTTTCAAAAGTGAAGCTTTTAGCATGAGTGCTGTTGAAAATTCTGATATTGGCTTTGTCAATATAACCTTGTTGAAGTCAAAAAAAGTGGTTGCCATTCCTAAAGGGCAGTCCATTTTAACCAGCCTGGAACAACAAAATATTAAACCTACTCATGGTTGTCGCATGGGCATTTGTCATAAATGTGTGTGTAATAAAGTTGAAGGTTCAACTAAAGATCTAGTGAATGGTAGTCAAAATTCCGAACCTGGTAATTTATTAAAAATCTGTGTCAATTCAGCTCAGTCAGATCTTGTGATTGATTTATAAGTGAGTCAAAATCATGAATATGCCCGTTAAAGTAGAATATTTTAAGAATCCTAAAAATGGTGAGCTCACTCAATCTCAATTAGATGATTTGGCTCGTGAATTGGATATAATTAAACAAGAAGTGCTAGATGATATTGGCGAAAAAGATGCCAAATATATTCGTCGTGTTTATTCAACCGTTCGTTATGCTTCGATTGCAGGGCGTGCCTGTTTGTTTGCAGGCTGGTTCCCACCAGCTTGGGTTTTAGGTACTGGCTTACTTGGCTTTGCTAAAATCATGGAAAACATGGAGCTAGGCCATAATGTCATGCATGGTCAATATGACTGGATGAACGATCCAAAATTCAATGGTCCAAGTTATGAGTGGGACATTGTCGGCACAGCAGATAACTGGCGTCAGACCCATAACTATAAGCACCATACCTATACCAATATTAAAGGTATGGATGATGACATTGGTTATGGTTTGCTGCGCCTGTTTCCGGAACAGCGCTGGAAACCAGGCTATCTTTTACAACCAATCTACGCCATTCCATTTTGCTTGTTGTTCCAATGGGGCGTAGCAATTCAAAACCTTGAATTGGGCAAAGTATGGTTTGGTCGTAAAAGCAAAGAACAAGCCAAAAAAGAATGGCAGCCAATGCAAAAGAAAATTGGCAAACAATTGTTTAAAGATTATGTGTTTTTCCCATTGATTGCAGGCCCTGCGGCTTTACCTGTATTTACTGGTAACCTGGTTGCTAATGGTATCCGCAATATCTGGACCTTTAGTATTATTTTCTGTGGTCACTTCACTAAAGATGTAGAGGTGTTCCCGAAATCAGTGCTAGAAAATGAAAGCCGTGGTCACTGGTATATGCGTCAGATCCGAGGTTCATCTAATCTGACGGGTTCAGAAGCCTTCCATATTTTGACAGGTCATTTAAGCCATCAAATTGAGCATCACTTATATCCTGATATTCCGGCACGCCGTTACCGCAAGATGGCGCCTAAAGTTCAGGCAGTTTGTGAAAAATATGGTTTAAATTACAATAATGCCAGCTTGGTTAAACAATATGGCAGTGTGCTTAAACGTATTGTTAAATATGCTTTTCCATTCAAGAAGTAAATAAAATTTAAATAGATGGAAAGATCATTTAAGTTGTTAAAGCGATTTGAATTGCGATAAGACGTGATTTTCTCATCTAGCCAAATTCTTAACTAAAAGTGACTTTGAAAGAGTCACTTTTTATATTTGAGGAATAGATCAAATATTTAATTCATACAGTAGACTGTTTCAAAAAATACTTTTTTAATTTATTGTAAATTCTTTGTTGATTTTTTTTAAAAAACGTGAAATTTATTATTTTGAGCATTTTTGCTATTGTTAATATTTGAAAATAAAAGTCAATAAAAACGAATCTCTTATACACATCTTGTTATAAAAACACTTGCAAACTATTTAGCTAAAGAATTTATATATTTCTTTCATCCTGTTGAAAAATAAAATTATTGATTCAATATATTTTATAAAAGCTAAATATAAGTAATTAACCCGAATCCTGTTTAAGCCAATGATTCCATAATCCGAATGGTTGGCTTATTTCGATGGGTTAATTGATATGCGCACAATGAAGCATAAATCCCATTTAAAAAGCCACTCATACTACGGGCTCTACTCA